>NZ_JAAOHT010000128.1:0-4629 GCF_011440255.1 Haloarcula sp. JP-Z28
GCTTCGCCGTGCGAGCGCGTTCCTGGTTTCGTGAGTTCCGAGAAATCGCCCTGATGTGTGTCGTCTATAACATCAAACGTGCCGTCAAACAGTGAATTCCACCGCCTTATGGCGATTCAACACAGCCCTTGGAATATAATGGGCTCTCTACCTCCACTGCTTCGATCATATTCACCCACAAGAGGATATATATGAACTGTTGTACCACTAACGAGTAACTGATCCGTCTGAACAGATCGTCCTTCAAACTCTCCAGTAGTATATGTTACTGTACTTTCAGTAGTGACAGACCCGACGCTATCCAAGTAATTATAGTTCGGTTCATATGTCACAGTACTTGTATTAACAGTGCTAAGACCGCAAATTTCGGCTATCGTAGCACTTGGTGGCCCGTCTTGCAAGGAGAATGTATTGCTAGCTTCTCCAATGTTGCTTACCCGCAACGAGCCTGATGATTGCCGAGGTTGGGCAGCGACTAACCGCGCAGGATATGATGTGCCAAGCTGTACCGAAGCCGGCACTCTATTACCATTTTCCCCGGCAGAGATTATGCTATTCCGGATCTCTTGCAACTCTCCTTCAGTCTGAGTTGCATGATTAAATTCAATCCTCTCATTCTGACTTGGAATCACATATGCTTGGTGAATACTAAAAGCAACTATAAGAATCGCAAAAAGCAGAACCGCGCCGACTTGAACCGATTGTGCACGCTCATCTGTCCAGAAGTCCATCAACTCAATTTACCAACCTATAGATATATGTATTTGGTATTTATATCGGCTTATTCGCAGCTAAATGCATTGGATAATTTCTCCCGCATGAACCCCCGCCGGAGTTCACGCTTTCGCTCGTCGGTCAGGTAGTCCTCGAACACCACCTTCGCGCTCGCACTGCCCTGCTCGTCGGCGATATCCTGGACGTGGGCCAGCAGGTCCTCGGTCGTTCGCGAGTAGGCGTCGTACCAGAACCGCCGACCCATGTGTGGCTTCCGGGCGACGCCGTCGATCTCCTCGGGCACGCCGGCCCTGTCGGCGAGTTCGTGGAACCACCCCGCGATGGTCGTGCCGTCGACGTGGCCGGTTTTCGAGCGCTCCGAGGGGAACAGATAGCCATCGACGCGGGAGAGGTGCCAGCGAGCGATGTCTTCGCCGAAGACAATAGCGACGGTGCCCGGCCCGTTCTTTCGCTCGTCGAACTGGATATAGGGGTCGTCACCGTTGAGATGGAGCTGGTCCTGGTGCAGCGCCGCGACTTCGCCCGCCCGGAGGCCCCAGCCAGCGAGGGCAACAACGAGCATCCGGTCGCGGCTGGTGATGGCGGCGTCGAACATCGTCCGGACGTGCTCGGACTCGAGAGCGACTGGATCTGTGTCCGACGAGCGCGTCCACGAGAACCAGTCCTCCGCACCGTTGGTGGGATTGACTGTCGCCACACGGCGCTCAACAAGCCAGCCGTACCACGTTCGGATTGCATCGTGGACGCGCGCGATGGTCGACTCAGCGAACTCTCCGGACATGTAGGCGAAGGTCTCCCGGCAGCGGTCGACGGCTTCGGTCTCGGTGCTGTCGCTGTCGGCGTCGACGGGCGAGAGGAGATCATCGGTTCCGTGGCGTTCTCGGTAGGACCGAGCGTAGCGGGCGAGCCGATACCGGATGGTCTCGCGGGTGCTATCGATCCAGTCATCTGCGGCCGCTTGCTTGGCGTCGAGATACTCTTGAAAGGACTCGCGGGTCTCGTCGTGCTCGATATCCCAGTCGTAGCCGCTGGTTTCGGTGTCGTACCCGAGTGTGTCCGACCAGAAGGTGGCAAACGTCGTGTCGTGGTACTCTTTCAGCGCGTACGTGAGCCCACGGAAGCCGTTGTTCGAGAGCCACTCGTAGGATGGCCTGTCGGTTTCGGGGTCGAAGTCGTCGCGCCGCAGCGCCGGCACGACCACAGCTTCGTAGGCGTCGGCGAGCTGTGGTTTGGTGAGCAGCGTCCAGGGCACGTCGTCGGCGGAGTGCCACGGCTTCATCCGCTCAATCCCGGGGGAGGCGTCGTGCTTTCCCGGTTCTGAATCTGAATCAGCCGATTTCGGCATACACAGCTAAACACACTAAATCCTGATAGTTCTGTTGCCACAGCAGACGCTTTCCGACTGGTGTGAATACACGCGTGGTGAGCGTGGCTGGGACGTTGGGCCGCACGTCGGTGGGTCGCTGGTCGGCGATCTTGTGCGAGGTGTTGAGGCATGAGCTGCACTGTGGAAGAACGGAACCGAGTGCGGCGTGCAGCGCGGGCGATTCGGGAGGAGGTGGCGACTGAGTCTGTCGACGTGCTTGCGCCGAGTGCGAGCCAGTACGGAAAATGGACGCTCGATGCCGTGCTTCGGGACGCGGAGGGTGTGCCGCCCGAGGTGTTGCGGGAGTTAGCGTTGGCCGGGTTGACGTTACAGCCGACGCCGTCGCAAGCCGAGTATCAGCACGTGGCTGCGACAGTGTAGAACAGCGGAGCACTAACCAACAAGTGAGGAATACTGGCCACAACTGTTGGTTAGCCACTTTCCAATCCGATTTCTGGACTTCGTTTGTTGCTCGGTTGCTCACCTGAAACAACTGCTCGGTATGAGTGCGAATTAAGCATTTATTTCACCTACAAATGAAATAACGAACTGTATTCACGACGACTGATAGTGTGTTAGAGTCTACGATACGTTGCAGAACAGAATATCACTTTCAGCACTATTTTACTAACTGAAGGTAAACAGTAAACAGTTGTGTCCCCGCAAGCAGAGCCCTACCCCTCCGATGTCGAATCGACAAATGACACACACGGTTCTGAAACTGAACCAGAAGCAGGCGATACTTCTGAACAAGACACTTCACTAGAATCTACGACTGCCTCACTTCGAGACCTGCTTATTACCGGCGGATTATTCTGTACCTACGTTATAGCACTCACAGCTGTTGGGATCTATCGAACTATCCAGACTGTGTTTCGGTATTTCCGCAATCTGTACTGACAAGCCACCGGTGTGCTATTAGAAATTGCTGGGAGCGATGGTCTCAGTCGCTCCCGAGGCCCCAACCAATTGTCAGTCGATCACATCGGGTTAGAGGAAGCGTCTGCTTGGATGCGGTGTGAAGCCTACCCAAGCAGACAGCAAGATAGAGGAAGAGCACCTGCTTAATTTTGTCGTCAATAGTCTTGACGAGGAACTTTCGTTAGATCTCGGCGAGAACGTCGAGGTCACGGCACAGACGCTCTATGAGGTCCTCGCCGGCGCCAGCGCCGGCGGGACCTCGATCAATCACGTCTGCGAAACGACTGACGACTCACCACACGCTAATACCGTCCGTGGACATCTCAGCGATCAGTTTGAACTGGATTCGGTTGAATCGGTTGGAGACACGCTGCTTCAACGAGATACGCTTGAGACACTTCCAGATCGACCGGTGGAGGTCTGAAGCCCCGAGGCTTCTTCCCGTGGATTAGTCGGACACGCCTCTGATACCATCGGTCTGGTCGCCTCGGCCGGTATCAGAGGCCACGGTCGGGCCGTCCACAGGCCCCGATGCCTGCCGTCGCAACTCCCACTTCCGCACCTGCGGGAGTGTCTTGAGAGCAGGCACATCTCTATCGTCTTGTGTTCTCAGCCATTTCTGCGCGACACTCACACCAGCGCCACGGTCAGCGTGGTCTTGATGCTCGCACTCACAGCACTTGAACCGTTTCTTGTGGCGGTTCGCCTGTTCTGTGTGACCGCAAATCGGGCATTGCTGGCTGGTGTACTCCGGGTCAACATCATCTGACGGAATCCCTTGCCACGCCGCCTTGTACGTCATGAGGTTACGGAGTTTGGCGACCGGGAGCGAGTACAGACAGCGGTTCATACTGTGAAAATACTCACTTACAACAATCGATGCCTGACCAAATCCAAACGCTAATGACGAGCGGTGACAAAAGATGACAATAATGATGGAGCCAGTACGTGTGGAGGACCTCAAAAAACGGGAAGGAACAGAGATTGACTTCCCGATCAATCCGGGGACAAATGAAGAAGCTGCGCTCCGATTTTTAGCGAGCGAGCCGGAATTTGGGTGGCCACCAGTCAAAATCGCGGAGCGCACCGATATAAACAGTAACAGTATTACAAAAACCATGCAACGGCTGTACGAAAAGGATCTGGTTGATCGTATTTCCGGGCGGTATTTCATCAATCCAGATTTGGAAGAGGAAATTAACGGGCTCCTCGGAGACTTACACAACGCAGCACAGTCGCAGGCCCATCCAGAAGAGAACAGACAAACGAGTGCTCAGTCAGATGATATTTCAGATCCATTTGCATCTGAAAACGAAATTGACGACCTACTTGACTGATTTCTGAGGGAGATTCTATTGCATCTATGAAGTATGATCGAGGAGATATCGTTTCGCTTGATGACCCGTATGGAAACGACAAGACACGGTCGGCGGTTGTAATCTCTGATGGGCGACGACCAAAACATGAAGACGGTACTATTTGCCGTGTTGAATAGATGCTGAGTCACGGTTAGAGTGGTTCACAGAGCGGTTCTATGTTCGAGATGGCGAACATCAGGACAATCTCACGGAACTGTCGATACCAGCCGAGCGCTCGCACGGCGTCGC
>NZ_JAAOHT010000129.1:0-4593 GCF_011440255.1 Haloarcula sp. JP-Z28
GCGACGCCGTGCGTGCGCGAACCTGGTACGGTGAATTTCGTGAACTCGTCCTGATGTGTACGGTTCACAACATCAAGCAGTCTCTGAAACAGTGAAATCAAGCTACGTCTGGCGATTCACCACAGCCGTTTCGAGTCATGACGCTGTGGGCGCTCGGAGGCGGCGAGTAAAGCACCGCCAGCGATTAAATACTGTCAGGAGAAATACTACAACGTATGGACGACCCCGACCGACCCGAACGCCCCGGCCCCGACGCTGATGCCGCCGAGATAGCTCGGTGGATGGAGGAAGACTTCGGGCGGGCCGTAGCTGAGGGGATTGAGAACGCTGCTGACGACGAACCCGACGATGAGCACGAGGTCGTAGAGGTCGAGATACTCAATCACAAGCAGGGCGAAGTTGTCGGGACGACAGACACGGACGGGAACCTCGATACGGAGAGGGAGGCGCTCAGAAACGTCTCGCGGGAGTATCTCAAATAGGGCGTTCCCGTGCTCGTCCCTACGACCTACGAGAACGAAGAGGGCGAGACGGTTCAAGCCGACGCCGAGGTGATGGTCGAACCGGGGACGAGAGGATTCGTGCGGGCCTTCGTTGACGAACTCCCGAGCCCGTTCGACTGCGAATCTGAGGCGCTTGCTGAACTGCCTGCTCACGACGAAGAGTAACGAAGCAGCAGCTTGCTGGATTGGGGTATTCCGAAGAGCGAGACTTGTGAATATCAGAATCTCCCGTTTTCAGAGCGACACCTGATTTTTGACTAGTTCGTTGTCTCGTCAAGAGACGTGGGGGCTCTGCGGTTCGTGGAATAGTCCGATGTATCCCTCAGGCCGTCGTCAAGGAACCGCGTCTCGTCGAAGTCTCTCGGTCTATCCGTTAGTCGACGGTGAGGAGGTCCGTCACTTCGTCCTGCAACGCTGCAAACGTCTCTTCCGCTGTATCGAGGTCTGGGCTGCCCGTAATCACGATACGACCAGACGCGAAGAGTAGAACAACACTATCGGCTCCAGATGGTCGGCAAATCAGCGCCGGGAACTGCTCAGGCTCGTACTCTGTGTTTTCAAGCCTAAGAACGATTGCGAGCGCATTGGGATCCAACGATTCGTCCAGCTCCGGAGTGCAGACGAGATTCTGAACCATTCACTATCGGGCTCTGTACTGGTCGACAATCCTCTCTTCACAGCGTTTTGATTCAGCGAAACCAAATAACCATTATTCATGAGTATAACTATAAATTATGGACGTAGATCCCCATAACGACGCTTGGGGGGACCGTGAAGAGAGTACCAGTGTCTATCGGTCCATCATCGAAGCCATTCAAGACGGCGTTTTCATCGTTGATCTGGACGGGACTATCACCTACGTCAACGACTCGCTTTGCTCATTGACTGGACGTGAGCGGAACGAACTGGTTGGCAACACGTTCGACACGCTGGTTGAATCAGCCGAGTTTGATCGATTCGTTACAACCATCAACTCCATTGCCGACGGAGAAATCCAGGATGAAATTCTGACCTTCGAAATTGATCAGGAAACCGAACAGATGGTAGACGTTCGCGTCTCGAAACATATCCGAGACGACGGCACTGACGATATTGTCGGCGTGGTCCGGGATGTGACAGACCGCGAGCGGAGGGCCCGAGCGGCAGAACAAAAACAGGAGGTGCTGGCCAAACTCTATCAAGTTGGTGCAGAGGACGCCCTCACGTTCGAACAAAAAGCCGAGCGCATCCTCTCCATTGGGTGTGAGTACCTGGATCTGCCGTTTGGGTTCCTGTCGAGAATAGAGGAAGACACACAAGAGATTGTACACGCTGTTGGCGATCATACACTGCTCCAGCCAGACGAAACCGCACCGCTGGAACAGTCGTACTGCCGGAAAACCATCGAAAGCGACGATTTGGTCGGTATGCAGGACGCACAAGCGGAGTTGGGCGACGACGACCCGGCGTACGAACTGTTCGACTTAGGCTGTTATATCGGAACGAAGGTCATGGTCGGGGAGACCCTCTACGGGACGTTCTGCTTTGCGGCCCCACACGACCGTGACCGGGAATTCAACGCCGGCGAACGGGAGGTGATCAAGCTTCTCGGACAGTGGGCTGGGTACGAACTCGAACGGCAGCGATTCGAAGAACGTTTGGAAGGTCTGCACGAGATATCACAGCAGTTGCTGGCGGCTGAAACGACGACGGACGTCGCAAACATCACTATCGAGATGATTGTCGAGTTGTTCAATCTCCCGGTGAGTGCGTTTTGGAAGTACGATGCCAACCAGGACGTGTTACGCCCGGTGACTGAAACCGACGAAGCAATACGGATCGTCGGGGAGGCTCCGACGTTCGAGCGAGGTGACGCACTCTTGTGGAAGAGTTTCGACAGTGGTGAGATCCGGAACTACGAGGACCTGCCCGAACAACCAGGAGCGAACAACCCGGAGACACCATTGCGGTCAGAGGTCCACGTTCCATGCGGGACTCATGGAATCATCACGAGTTCTGCGACCGAGCCACGTGCGTTCGACGAGATTGACATCGAAAGCCTCCGACTGCTTGAAGCACTGGTCACGGAGGCCATCACCGCAGTCAAGCGCGAAGAACAACTGGCCGAGCGTGGTGAAGCACTCCAGCGACAGAACGACCGCCTCGAAGAGTTTGCCGATGTCGTGGCACACGAACTCCGAAACCCAATGACGGGAGCGGTCGGCTTTCTCGAAATCGCCCGCAAAACGAACGAGCCACAGCATTTCGAACGCGTCGAACAGTCCTTAGAGCGGATGGAGGAACTCATCGACGAGTTGTTGATGATCGCACGCGGTGATCGCCAAGCAGTCAACATACGTACACTTTCGTTGCAACCAATCGTCGAGGAAGCGTGGTCGTATACCGACGCCCCGAAAGCGACCTTGTCCGCAGACGACCCGCTCGGTGAGATACAGGCCGACGACACACGACTGTTGCAACTGTTCGGTAATCTCTTTCGCAACAGTGTCGAACACGGCGGCGACGACGTTACCGTGGAGGTCGGCCCACTCGCTGATGAGGAGGGGTTCTACGTCGCCGACGACGGGCCAGGGTTTTCCGACAAGCAACGGACGGAGATCGAAGCACTCGGAGACACGGACGAGATGTCGGGGATTGGAATCGGACTCATGAGCGTTGTCGATGTCGTGGAAGCACACGGGTGGGACCTCTCAGTACCCGCCACAGACCAGGGAGCACGCATCGAAATCCGAACTGGTGAACGGAGCGAATGACCCGTGGAACCAAGCGTCGCCGTAATAAAGTGTGGATAGGAGACACACATGACCGCCGAAATAGTCATTGCTGAGGACGATGAGACGACCCGGGAAGTCGTCGAATTCAACCTGACTGACAACGGATGGGACGTGGTGGCGTTCACAGATGGTGATGCGTGTTGGGAGCATCTCGGATCACGGACCAGCGATCCACCAGATCTCGTGGTCTTAGACGTGATGATGCCCGAACTCGATGGCATTTCCGTCCTCGAACGTATCCGGGATCACGACGCACTCGTGGACCTGCCAGTCGTCATGTTGACGTCCCGCAACCGGGAGGAAGATATCGTGCAAGCACTCGACGCCGGTGCTGACGATTTTGTGGCAAAGCCATTCTCGGAAGCCGAACTTGTGGGGCGAATTGAGGTCGTTCTCGACGCAGTCTGAGTGTCGAGTAGTAGTCGTTCATATGCGTAGACCTTTAGCTATCAGTCTCGTTTCTTTTTTGTAATGTGGGTTGCTACGCTGTTGGGGGTCGTAGGGTTACTTGGCGTAGCAGTGACGACACAGTTTACTGGCTACCGACTCGGTGGAACGATCACCGTCCCGGTCCTCGCAGTGTACACGCTCAAAAACGTCCTGATGGTGCCGGTGTTCGTCCTCAGTACTATCGCAGCGTACATCGGTCTCTGGTATTTTCGACAGCGAACCCTGATCTACGGTCGAGACCAATTCGTCGCCGCATTAGTCATCGGAACGTCAGTCCCGTTGGTGACGCTTCTTGGGCTGATTCAGGTCGGGTTTGATGCAGATCTCATCGTGTTTATCGGCAGTATTCTCCCCGGTCTCGCGGCCTACAACTTCCACAGCATCAAGCCGGAGTTTCGCCGGAACGATTTGCTCGCAACGATAGGACTGTTTACAGGACTGGTCGTCATCGGTTGGGCACTGGTCACGCCGGGGGTAGCTGCCCGATTCGGGACGGTAACGCCACCGGTGTTGTTCGCAGAAACCGCCGACGTTGCGGTGTACAAAAATGCAGTTGTTGATATTTCAGCAGAAACAGTCGTCATTTCGAGGGAAGTCGTGGCTGGCCTCTTCGTTCTCGGTCTTCTGTTGTCCGAGCGTATCCGGGGGAGATTTGGCGTCCGGGTGGGGGTCATTACGGCTGTCCTGCTGGCAGTCTACGCCCTCACAAACGCCTGGCTGATCGCCATGTATCTCGTGGTAGTGGTTCTTGCATTCGGCTTCGTTCAGGCGGTGAACTCCGCAACACTGCGGTATGGCCGGGTACTGCTCGGAACCACCACCGCGTTTGCACTTCTCGTGGCAGTGCCACTCACGCTCTCGCTCCC
>NZ_JAAOHT010000013.1:0-71076 GCF_011440255.1 Haloarcula sp. JP-Z28
GAGTTCCGCTGGCGCTTGCTCCACCGCAACGGTAACATCCTCGCCGACAGCGGCGAAGGATACAGCTCCCGGTCGAACGCCCGGCGGGCGGCCCGTCGAGTCAGCGAACTCGCACCCGATTCCGCGGTCGATGATCGTTTCGAGGTGTATGAGGACGCTGCCGAGGAGTGGCGCTGGCGGCTGCGGGCCGACAACGGCGAACTCATCGCCGACAGCGGCGAGGGGTACGCGAACCGGTCGAAGGCGATGGACGCCGTCGAGCGGGTCCAGTCCTACGCCGCCGACGCCGACTTGCTGGCTATCGGGAGCGCGGCGTTCGAAGTGTACGAGGACAAAGGCGAGGAGTGGCGCTGGCGGCTCCGACACCGCAACGGCGAAATCATCGCCGACTCCGGCGAGGGGTACGCCGAACGCAACAAAGCCGTGGCCGCCATCAAGCGGATCAAGCGCCACGCTCCGGGTGCAACACAGGAGGAGTAGCGGTGACCGGGAATGTCCTGACGGGGAGTTCTCTGTATCGAGGAATAGCCGAATTAATTAAGCAGGTTTCGATCGAAGTTACACCTATATGACAATAGACACACTCGAGGCGGCCGGACTCACGCACATGGACGACAGCGACATTGCGGCGTTTCTGTCGAACCAGCGGGTCGGTGTGCTGGGGCTGCCGACCGAGAGCGGACCGTACATGATTCCACTGTCGTTCGGGTACGATGGTGACAGCTCGCTGTATTTCACCTTCATCGGTGGGTCGGCGAGTCGCAAGCAACGGTTGACCGAGGCGGCAGCGGACGCGACCGTGCTCGTGTACAAAGTCGAATCGATGTTCCACTGGGAGAGTGTCCTGCTACAGGGCGATATCGAAGCTGTGCCCGAATCCGAGTGGGCCGATCTTGCAGAGGTGCTTGACGGAGCGTGGCGGCCGGAAGTGTTTGAGGACGCAATCAAAGACGACGATGTCACCATCTACCGGTTCCACATCGACGAGCGGGAAGGGCTCAGACACGCCGGCCTCCCGCCGGGGTTCGAGCGGGAGTGAAACGGCTGCTCGACCGCGGTCAGGCCGTCGGCCGACAACGGTTCCCCCACTGTGTCGAGTTTGTCAGGATTTAACACAGGCCGAGACGTTCCGTTGTCCATGCCCACACCTGTCATCGTGGATGCAGTCAGAACGCCACAGGGAAAGGAGGACGGCGCACTCGCCGGCGTCCGGAGCGAAGACCTCTCTGTGCCGCTTATCAACCAGTTGCTCGCGTCGACCGGCGTCGAGGCCGAGGACGTCGACGACCTGCTGTGGGGCTGTGCCCAGCAGCGCGGGGAACAGGGCAACAACATGGCTCGCGTCATCGCGCTGTTGTCGGACCTCGGCGAGAGCGTCCCCGCATCGACGATCAACCGCTGGTGTGCGTCTTCCGCCGAAGCGCTGATGCGGGCCGCCGACGCCATCGCGGCCGGCCAGCGCGACGTGCTCATCGCCGGCGGTGTGGAGTCGATGTCCCGCGTGCAGATGGACGAAAACACCCACAACGTCCATCCGCGGCTGGCCGAGCAGTACAACATCGGCGAACTCCAGATGGGGATGACCGCCGAAAAGGTCGCCAGCGAGATGGAGGTCGCTCGGCAGGAGCAAGACGAGTACGCGCTCCGGAGCCACCAGCGCGCCGCCGACGCGACGGAGTCCGGTCGCTTCGACGACGAAATCGTCCCGATCGAGACCGAGGACGGACAGCTCGACGCAGACGAGGGTATCCGCCCCGACACCACGCTCGAAAAGCTGTCCCAGCTACCGACGGTGTTCAAGTCGGACGGGACGGTCACGCCCGGCAACGCCTCGCAGGTTTCTGACGGTGCGGCGGGGCTGATGGTCACCTCCCGTGAGTTCGCGGAAAACCGCGGACTTGACGTGCTGGCGGAGATCGGCTCCCACGAAGTCGCCGGCGTCGACCCGACTGTGATGGGTATCGGTCCGGTCCCCGCCGTTCGCAAACTCACCGAACGAACGGACCGCGAGACGGACGATTACGACCTTGTGGAACTCAACGAGGCCTTCGCCTCCCAGTGTCTGTACTGCCAGCGCGAACTCGGCTTCGACGACGACATCTACAACGTCAACGGCGGCGCAATCGCCATCGGCCACCCGCTCGGGGCCTCTGGCGCGCGCCTTCCAGTGACGCTCGTCCACGAAATGAACCGCCGCGACGCGGAGCTGGGTCTGGCGACAGAGTGTGTCGGCTTCGGTCAGGGCGCGGCTATCGAGTTCCGACTGCCCTGAGCAGCCGCTGTCAGCGCGGTTTCAGTATTCTGCCCCAGCACGACGTTTGCGAATCCGTCGGTTTCGAGTCTGTTCTTATGAATCCGTCATTTGCGACCGCTGTGGCGCTTGCACGAGCGATATTTGAGAGAAGAAGTCGTTAATCGGCAGCCACATCGCCGGCTGTCGTCGCCTCAGCGGGACTCGTCAGGGAGTGGAGATAGTCGTCAAGATCAAGTGCGAAGGTGGCATCGGTCTGGAGGTCGACCCACGAGAACTCGAACTCTGCGCCGCGTTCCTCGCCCGTCCCGGTGACGGTGTGGACCCAGTGGTCCCGGGACTCGTGAACGGGGAGGTGGTAGAACGACCGCACGTACCGCTTCGGGGGCGACTCGCGGCGCGTCCAGACGTCGGTGGCGATGTGTTGCAGGCGCTCGAATGAAGCGAGACCGCTCTCCTCAACAGCCTCTCGCTGTACGGCGACCCGCGGTTTTTCCCCTGGTTCAACGGTTCCCTTCGGTATCTGTAGCCCGTCGTGACCCGGCCCGTCGAACACCAGCAGTTCCGACCCGTTTCTGGTGATGTAGGCACAGGCTTTCTTGACGTACGTCGCCCGCTGTGGTTGCATGGCATCCGGTAGCTACGGCAAACATATAGTAGTACCCACATATCTGCCTAAAATCATATTAGGTCATCAGGGGGGCAAAGAGGGGTGCTGATAGGAAGCGGGGGCCGGTAGCAAGGCCGCTACAGTCTACCGGCATCCTCATTCTCGGTGTACGCGCTGCGATAGTGGCAGTTCGGGATTGTAGATGACTAGTCACTATAAATTAATTTTAGGTTTTATTGTAAGGGTTAAAGTAGTGTCAATCACACATACTTTGTATGGACGGTCACATCACACCGGAGGAGTGGGAGCGAATCGAAGCGTTCGCACAGAAACCAAGCTACTTGCGTCGTCCGGAGCATCTGCTCCCCGAAGAAGCCACGGAGGGCGACGAGAGCGTGGACGGAACAGTGGCAGGCGACTAACCAGGACGTGTCCTAAGAAACCGACCACGCCTGACCCGTTGTTGTGCGTTCTCGGAGGCTTATCAGACTCGATTCCGTGGGGATAGCCATGAGTCTCAAATCGATGTTCAACGACATCCCGTTTGTCAAGCAGTTAGGGATGGAAATAACGGCCGTCGACGATGGCTATGCGGCGGGCGAACTCCCGCTAGAGGACGGCCACTCCTCGAACCCCGAATCGATAATCGCACATGGCGGCGTCACGTACTCGCTCGTCGACACCGTCGGCGGGGCGGCCGTCATCTCACAGTCCGGCACCGTCTCGCCAACGGTCGACATGCGGATCGATTACCTCGCGCCAGCGACCGCCGATTTACGGACTGAGGCGGAGGTGATCCGAAACGGCGGGAGCGTCTCAGTCGTCGATGCAGAAGTGTACGACACCGATGGCCATCACATCGCGAGCGCTCGCGGGACGTACAAAACTGACGGCGACCGCGGTGAGTCGCCGTGGACAGCGGGCGTCGACGAATCAGACGGTGCCCATCTTACCGACGACTAGTCGCCGCTGACCATCTTCATCCCGTCGCGCACGGACTCTCGACGGCCCAGCAGGGTCACCATGTCGCCTTCCTCAAGGATATAGTCTGCTGTGGGTACTTCGGCATTTTCGTGGAGTTCCCCGCTGACGAGCGCGACCAGACAGGCGTCGGGCAGCATCGGCCCGACATCGCGGATCGGCTTCCCGATGAGTTCCTGGTTCTTGACCTCGACCTCCTGCACATCGCCGCTCCGACCGACATCGGTCATCCAGTGGGCGATAGCGGGGCGCTCGATCTGGTTGTCGATGGCCCAGGCCGTTGCCATCGCCGAGGAGATGGTGCGAACGCCGAGGTCCTCGAAGGCCTCAACATTGTCCGGATTGTTCGCGCGGGCGATGACCCGCTCGACGCCGAACTTCGAACTCGCTAGCTGTGACACCAGCAGGTTCGCGTCGTCGTCACCGGTCGCCGCGACGACGGTTTTGGCGTTTTCAGCCCCGGCCGACCGCAACGTGTCGGTGTCGGTGCCGTCGCCGATCTCGACGGCGTAGCCGTCGTTACGGGCTCGTTCGACGATCTCTTCCTCCTGCTCGATGATGACGACGTTTTCGCCCCGGTCTTCGAGGCGTGCGGCGAGCGCTCGGCCCACCTGTCCGCCGCCGACAATGATGACTCGCATTGGTATCACATCCAGTTTTTCCGCGATGTATCGCGCCAGTCCACCCTCAAACAGGGCGGTCGCAAAGATAACGAGAAAGACAGTGCCAAGCAGGATATCGGCCTGCGTCCCCAGCAGTTCAGCCTGTGCCCCAGTGACCTCCTCGGCCGCGGCGTTCAGTTCGACGGCAAACAGCGTGGCAACAGACGCCGGAATAATACCACGCGGCCCGACAAAGCTGACGAACAGCTTCTCGTTGGTGGTGAATCTGTCACCGACGGTCGAGACGAACACCAGCAACGGCCGGATGAACAAGGCGACGGCGAGGACGACGATGATGCCCGCTAGCCCGACATCAATGAGCGAGGCGGGTTCCAGTTGCGCCGCCAGTGCGATAAACACGAACGACAGCACCAGCAGCGTGATATCGCCTTTGAACTCCTCGATGTCTTCCTCGTACGGGTGGTCGACGTTCCCGAGCGCCATCCCCGCCGTGGCGGCGGCGGCAACACCGGCCTCGGTCGCTATCGTGTTCGCGCCTGCGTAGGCGATGAGCGCCCCGGCGAGCACGAGCAGTCGGGAGTTCCGCGGTGCGTCACCGGGCGAGAGGTCGACGTACTGGAGGAGGTAGTACAACACACCGGCGACGATGAGGCCGACGAGCAGGCCCGTTCCCAACCGGAGTGCGAACGCCCGCAACAGTCCCTCGCTCGACGCCACCGGATTGACCGTCTCGAAGATGACGACGGCGATGATAGCCGCGGTCACGTCGTTGACAATCCCCTCCGTCTCCAGCGCGGCGGCAACGCGGTCTCGAACCGGAACGACATCGAGGATTGGCGTGATGACGGTCGGCCCGGTCGCGACCAGCAGCGCACCGATCAGGAACGCGAGGTTCCAGGAGACGGCCGCGGAGCTGAACGCGAACTTAACGGCGATAGCGGTGCCCACGAGTGCGATAGCCGCACCGACGGTAACGAGTCTGAACGTCGCGGCCGGAGCCTCGCGTAGCCGGTCGAATCGGAGGTGATAGGCCCCCTCGAAAACGATGATTGCGACCGCTAAGCCGACGATTGCCGACAGCGCTCCACCGAAGGTGCCGTCACCGATGATGTTCAGTCCGGGCTGGCCGATGATGACACCGACCAGCAGGTAGAAGATGATACTAGGCACCCGCAGTCGTGCTGCGAGGACCTGTGCAAGAACACCGAGCCCGATGATACCGGCGACAAGCGGAATCAGTAGCCCCGAACTACCAGCCACAGTTGGCCTCCATCTGTCCAGCCTAACGCATCGCCCTCGTATAAACGCATTCACTCACCGGCACACGGGGGCTCCATTGGGACCGCAGTGTCAGGCCTCTGTGACGTTTGGCTATTCGTCCCGGTTATCGAGCGCCACGAGGACGCCGCGGACGTTCAGGCGCATCTCGGCGCGGCCCTTTCGCTCGCCCCAGGTATCGGTGTCGGCCCGCTCGACGAAGTAATCGATGACCGCCTCGTCGTCGTCCAGTTCCTCGCGTTTTCGCTCGACCTCGGCGACCCATTCAGGTAGTATCTCGGTGTATGTTTCCAGCTTATCGCCGGTTTCGACGGCACCGAAGTGGCCGAACATGAGGATGTCCGGGCCGAGGTCCTGTATCATCGCCACGTCGTCGAGCGCCTGGTCGAGCGTGAAGTTGACCGGCGGGGTCGTGACGTGCATCTCGTCGGTCGACGGGTTGTAGATGCCGGCGGCGTCGGCGGTGAACACACCGTCGATGGCAGGGTCGTAGAAGACGACCTGATGTGGCGCATGGCCCGGCGCGTGCAGAGTTTCGAGGGAGTGGTCACCTAGGTCGATCACGTCGCCGTCAGTTAGCGTCTCGATACGGTCTTCGGCGACCGGGATCGGCTTGCCGTAGAACTCGATCTGGTCACCGACGGCGTGTTTGGTCCCCTCCCAGAGCCGCTCGGGGTCGACGAGGTGGCGCTTGCCTGACTCGTGGACGTACACCGTCGCATTCGGGCAGTCCTCGGCGAGGTAGCCGGCTCCGCCGGCGTGGTCCAGATGGACGTGGGTCGCCGCGATGACTTCCAGATCCTCGGGCGCGATCCCGACCGACTCCATCGCCGAGAGGATGGTTTCGTGTCGCGCGCCGGTGCCGGTGTCGACCAGCGCCGGTCGCTCGGCGTCGATTATGTAGACGGGCCCGTACTCGGCGACGCCGTACATCCCGACGTCGACGTAGTGGACATCTATGCAGTCCCCGACCGTCACCTCGTGAACGTCACCGATTCCCATACACTCTCTCGTGACCGGCGGGGGCAAAACCGTTATGCTGTGGCTGTCGTGACAGTCAGGCAAAAGGAAGGGCAAAGCCATTTACCCGGAATCAGAAACACCACTGTATGTACGACGCCGTACTCGTTCCGACCGACGGCTCCGAGGGGTCCGCCACCGCGGCCGAACACGCCATCGACCTCGCACAGCGCCACGATGCGAGGCTGTACGCGCTGCACGTCCTCGAAACCGAGCAGGTAGTCGACCAGATTCCCGAGTTCGAGGACAGCAGCATCTTCGACCGCCTCGCCGACGCCGGGCAGCAGGCCGTCGATGACCTGCAGGCACAGGCCGAAGACGCCGGCATCGACACCGTGACCACAGCGGTCGAACAGGGCGTCCCCCACGAGGAAGTCGTAGACTACGTCGAGCGCAACGACATCGACGTCGTCGTGATGGCGACGGAGGGGCGGACCGGGCCATCTCGGGAACTCATCGGCAGCGTCACCGAGTCGGTCGTTCGGGCCTCGCCGGTGCCGGTGCTGGCCGTCAAGGTCGGCGGCGAGGCATAGGGCGACAGAGGGGTCGACGGGCAGGGCCAGCCCCACCGCGGGACCGACACGACTAATTTCTGCCGTCGAGAACCGTCGGCCATGTTATCGAGACAGTTCGTCCGGGAGCACCCCGAGACGGTCCGTGACGCTATCGAGCGGAAGGGCGTCACGGGCGTCGACCTCGACGAAATCCTCGACATAGACGAGGAGTGGCGGGAACTGAAAGCCGAAGGCGACGGGCTCCGACAGGAGCGCAACGAGGTGTCGAGCAAGATCGGCGAGCTCAAGCAGGACGGCAAGGACGAAGAGGCCCAGGAGGCCATCGACCGCTCGCAGGAACTCAAAGACGAACTGCAGGATATCGAGGAGCGCGCCGACGAACTGGAGTCCCAGTTGGAAGAGGCGCTGCTAGAACTGCCGAATATTCCCCACGAGTCGGTCCCGACCGGCGAGGGCGAAGCCGATAACGTCGAGCGCTACCGCGAAGGGTTCGACGACCTCCGGGACCTGCCCGACGAAGTGGTGCCCCACTACGACCTCGGCGAGGACCTCGACCTGCTTGACTTCGAGCGCGGCGCGAAGGTGTCCGGCGGCGGCTACCAGTTCGTCAAGGGCGAGGGGGCACGTCTGGAACACGCCCTCATCCAGTTCATGCTGGACGTCCACCGCGAACAGGAGTACGTCGACGTGCTTCCGCCGATTCCCGTCAACTCCGATTCGATGGAAGGGACCGGCCAGCTTCCGAAGTTCGCCGAGGACGCCTACCGCGTCGGAGCCAGACAGGACGACGACTACGACAGCGATGACCTGTGGCTGCTCCCGACGGCGGAGGTGCCGGTCACCAACATGTACCGCGGCGAAATTTTACTTGATGACGACCTGCCGGTCAAACATCAGGCGTTCTCGCCGAACTTCCGCCGCGAGGCCGGCGAGCACGGGACCGAGACGCGGGGGTACGTCCGCGTCCACCAGTTCCACAAGGTGGAACTCGTCAACTTCGTCCGGCCCGAGAACAGCTACGACCGGCTTGAGAGCCTGCTTGACGAAGCCGCCGAAGTGCTCGACCGGCTCGAACTGCCCTACCGCGTGCTCGACATGTGTACCGGCGACATGGGCTTTACACAGGCGAAAAAGTACGACATCGAGGTGTGGGCACCCGGCGACGACATGGAGGACGGTCCCGACCGCGGCGGCCGCTGGCTCGAAGTCTCCTCGGTGTCGAACTTCGAGGACTTCCAGGCGCGCCGCGCCGGCCTGCGCTACCGCCCCGAACGCCACGAATCCGCCGACTACCTCCATACGCTGAACGGCTCCGGACTCGCCGTCCCGCGTGTCCTCGTCGCCATCATGGAGTACTACCAGAACGACGACGGAACCATCACCGTGCCCGAGCCGCTCCGCCCGTACATGGGCGGCCAGGAAGTCATCGAGGGCTCCGAGAAAATCGGCGAGAGCGCCGTCGGAGCCGGCGAGAAAGAGTAGGCCACCGCGGTCCGTTGCGCTCGGCCGGTGTCCCGCTTTCCCGTATGCGGTGTGTTACACGAAACCATATTTCAATACAGTATTACATTCGTTCGCCGGCACCGCCGAAGTATGCTGGACGACGCTTTCGGGCAGATGGTACTGGACTTCCACCGCGGGGACCTCGCCGAACGGCCCCGCTATCGCCGCGACGACGACGATCTGACTGAAGCACATCTTTCGGGCTACTTCGAGCCGCCATCGGCGTGGCATCCCATCGAACAGAACCTGTTCTCGGCGGTGACGGGCCGTGTCCTCGACGCCGGCTGTGGCGTCGGGCGACACACGCTTCCACTACAGGAGCGCGGCCACAGCGTGCTGGCGGTCGACCGGAGTCCGGGGGCTGTCGCGGTCGCCAGCGAGCGCGGCGTCACGCGTCCCGTGGTCGGCGACCTCCGACGGCCGCCGGGCAACGGATTCGAGACGGTCGTTGCCCTTGGCAAACAACTCGGCCTCGGCAGTTCGCTGGCCGACCTCCGGACGACGCTCACCGAACTGGCGGCGGTGACACAGCCCGGTGGCCGACTCGTCGCCGACATGGACACGCTCGACCGGGCAGAGCCGGAGACTGACGCGGCCCACCGCACCCAGCCCGGTGTCGCTTACCGGACCTTCCGCGTCGAGTACGACGGGCTGGCCGGCCCGTGGACCGACCTGTTGCTGGTCACGCTGTCGGAGTTCCGCGACGCGGTCAGCGAAACGCCGTGGACCATGGACACGCTCGTCGGGACCGAGACCGACGGGTCGATGTACGGCGTTCAGCTGTCGCTGCCCGGGCAGTAAAATAGCAACGCCGCAAGCGGGCAAGCCTTAGCGCGTGTACGTCTCTATTCGCTCGATGTCGTCCCCAGCGAAGGTGAACACATCGACGAACCCGACGATGCACTCGCCCTCAGCATCGAGCAAGCGGCCACGGGCGATGACTGCCGCCGTCGTCGCGTCGTCGCTGTCGGCCGGCTCAACCGCGCTGTCTTTCTGGCGACAGTAAAGGCCGTCGAGCGGATGCGTGGTGTCTGTCTGGGGTCGTTCCTCACGCATGAACTGTACGAACCGGTCCCGGCCTTCGATGGTCCGGTCGGGGCGGTCGTGGACGAACGACGGGGCGAGCAGCGAGGCCAACTGGTCGTAGTCGTCGCCGTCGATGGCGTCGTAGTAGGCCCGTGTCCGCTGACGGAGAGCAGGTCGCGTCACGGGCCTGGTTCGGGTTCGTCACCCGTGTCTCTATCGCTCTCCGCGTCGGATGTCTCGTCAGCCGCGTCCGGGACCGAGTCGGCAGCTTGCTCGGGGTCGGCTGATTCTCCCGTGTCGCCGCTGTCACCGTCGGCCATCGGGTCGGCCAGATCCAGTTCGACTGCGTCGTCAGTCTCCGTCTCGGAGTCAGTGGCGGCGTCCGATGACGCGTCGGGGGTCGACTGCTCGCCGTCCGACGCGTCCTGTGTCGAGGTGTCGTCGTCCGCGCTGCCGACCGTGTCGGGAGGCTCTTCAACCATCGCGGTCGGGGCCTCGTCCAGCGGGTCCGTCGGCTCGTTCTCAGCTTCGCTGGCGGCCAGTTCGGCCTGAATCTCCTCGATATCAGCGTCGTCGACATCCGAAAGCTCACCCTCGCCGTCAGGCGTCGGTGCCGACTCCGGTGAGGCATCGTCAACCGACGAGGCATCGGGTTCCGCCGCTGTCGACCGGTCCGCGTGAGCGGTCGCGTCGTTGGTTGCGGTCGGCGGATTCGTTGACTGGGTAGCTGTCCCCGTCGTCGTCCCCTCGGCCGATTCTGCCGTCGGCTCGTCGGCTGTGTCTCGTATGTCGTCGGCCGCATCGGCGGCTTCAGATGACGGCGTCGACTCCGGCGACTCGGTAGCCGACGACGCCGTCTCCGTCAGCTCGTTGTCTGTCCGTTCGACTTCTGCGTCGATGTCTACGTCGAGCGAGGTATCCACAGCGGTCTCGTCCTGTGTGAGGAACGTCGGCCGGTCGTTGTCCGTCTCTTTTTTCAGTGTCTCCAGATCTGGCGGCCATGGACCGTCGGGGTCGGGTGGTTCCTTGTAGCCGCGGGCGGTTTCAAGCGGCCGCTCTGCGTCGTCCCGGAGTTGCTGGCCTTCGGCACCGTCCCCGCTAGAGTAGGCGCGAGCGGCCTGTGTGAGCCAGTCGCTGGCCTGCCACAGCGAGTTCGCCTTCGTCTTTGTGTCCTCGTAGATCGGTTTCAGGGACTCGTCGTCGACGAACCGGACAGCGGTGTCGAAGTGGTCTTCGGCGTCGGAGAACTCTTCGCGTGCCTGCTGGAAGTCACCCTGTGCGACCATCCACTCCGACTCGCGGAAGGCCCCCATCGCCGACGTGAACGCGCGCCGTCCCTCGGTATAGTGGGCGTGGCCGACGCGGTAGCGGGCGAACGCGGTGTCGTCGCCACCGGTGTCGGCGATAGCGTCCTTGATCTCCCCAACACGAGGGAGCTGTTGGAGGTCGTCGGTACTCCAGGCGTACTGCACGTCGCCGTCGTGGTCGATGACGACGACGGCGCGCTCGATGAGTCGCTGGCCGATGTCGTCCACGAAATCGAGCCCGTACTCGCGGGCGACGCCGTGGTCGGTGTCGGACAAAAGCGGGATTTTCAGGCCGTAGTGGTCGGCGAAGGCCCGGTGGCTGTACACTGAATCCGGGCTGATACCCAGAATCGTCACGTCCTTCTGCATCGTAAAGAGATCGAGTTCGTCCAAATCACAGGACGTCTCGTCACAGGCCGGGTTGAAATCCGCCGGATAGAACGCGAGGATGACCACATCTTCGCCGAGATAGTCGGACAGTCCGACTCGCTGGCAGTCACCGTCGACGAGCGCCGGCAGTTCGAACAGTGGTGCTGCCGTCCCCTCTGAAAGCACACGTTGTACAACCGAGTCCGGCTATAACAGTGTTTGCACGCTATCACGGAACGAGTCGCTTTTATCCGCCACGGAGATAGTTCTCCTGTGGAACTGCACGTCCGGTACGAGGGTGACGACGACCCCGACAAATGTAGCGCGCGGAAGCTGGCCCGGATGGACGAGGCTGAACTCCACCGCGCGACGCGGTCGACGCCACCCGGCATCGTGCTCAACCCCTTCGCCGAACAGGCGCTGTCACCGGCGGACCGACCGACCCCCGGCAACGGCGCTCGCCACAGCCGCCTGGTCGCACTCGACTGCTCCTGGGAAACCGCCGAACGGGAGGCGTTCGACCTCGAAGGAGTTCATCGCTCACTCCCGTTCCTCGTCGCCGGCAATCCGGTCAACTACGGAACGGCCTTTCAGCTCAATACCGTCGAAGCGTTCGCCGGTGCGCTCGCCATTCTCGGGGAGCGCGACCACGCCGAGCGGATTCTCTCGACGTTCTCCTGGGGCCACACGTTTCTGGAACTGAACGAGGAACCACTGGAACGGTACGCGAACTGCGAGGATTCGAGCGACGTCATCGACGTACAGGACGACTATCTCGCCGAGGAGTAGTCATCGGGGCGTTGCTGGCTTTTCGAGGAGCGGCGCATCACAGTGTGGACAGGCCCGCCGCGCATGTGCCTCCAGTACGTCGTCGATGCGTTCTCCGCAGGCTTGACACCGCATGACAATAGTTAGCTCTCCAACAATAATGTAGCTTCGGCTTCATATTTAAGGCCGCTTACGAGAAGCTGGTGCCGATACCGGCTGGCGCGTCGGGAGGGGTGAGCGGACTCGTCGGCAGGTCCGCGTCGGGGTCGGGGTCGTTATACCCGCCGGGCGCAACGTCGTTTGGCCCATCAGGATAGCACAGCGACGCTAGCGCCTGGATATGGTCGCGGCCGACACCGAGTTCGAACTGCCCGCCGCCGTACAGGTCGATACCGTGTGCCTCGCAGTAGTTGATAGTCGCAAGCACGGACTCGACGGTCCCGCAACGGGATGGTTTCATATTGAGCCACGCCGGTTCGAAGGGCAGCGACTCGATGCTTTCAACGCCGGTGATAGGTACGTCCCAGGTGACACGGGCCTCCTGACCGTCGAAGATGGGTCGGGTCGTCTCGGTCAGGTCGGGGTCCTCGACCAGCGCGTCCGGGAGGCCGTCGACGACACGACGGTAGAACTCCGGGTCGGCCGCGACATCGACATCTGTCCCCTCGTACAGCCCTTTCAGGTCCAGCACGCGAACGTCGTAGTCCGCCAGCTGGTCGACAAGGGCGTCACTCCAAGACGGCGTCGGGTCGAGTTTGAACGACAGGTCGCCGTAGCGCTCACACAGCATCGCCAATCTGTCAGCCGTCGGTGGCGTATCGTCGGCCGCGTTCGAGAGTCGCGTCGAGACGACGAAGTTCACTGGGTCGTACTGTCGGCCGAGTGCTGCCCCGAGGTCCGTGTCATCCTGCTGCAGCGCCAGGTCAAGCGCCGCGCTCTCGAACCCCCAGCGGCGGTAGTGACGGAACCGCTTCTCGTCGGGGGGCTCGGGCCACAAATCGGTCGCTTCCAGCGTCGCCGAAAACGAATCAACGGTGTACTCGCCGGCCAGCGGGGAGTCCTCGCCCGGCAACGCATCGCTGTCCTGTAGCGCGTCGTGGGCTTCGGCTGTGTACGTCACGTCCTCGCCGCTGCCGGTCTCACCCTCACCGGAAAGGTGGATGACCGTCGTCACTCGGTCGAATCCGCTGGAGGTCGCCCGTTCTCGACGCTCGAACGAACAGCTCTCGATGGTGACCGGTAGGTCTGCGACCTGATCGTACATACTCCGGCTTCGTCGCTCGGGCATCTAAAGCCGGCGACGACTGGGAGGTATCTCCCTGTCTTTCACCGTCGTTCCACGCTGAATCGGTCCCGGACCGAAACTCAAAGCTTAAACGCGCGCACCGGGAATGACCGCGCATGGCTAGCTTCGAGACAGCGTCCGACCGACTCCTCAACAAGCAGATCTGCATGCGGTGTAACGCTCGGAACCCACAGCGCGCCCAGCAGTGCCGGAAATGTGGCTACGGCAACCTGCGTCCGAAGGCGAAAGAAACCCGCAGCGCCTGATTTTCGGGTCAGTTGCCACCGACATCCGGTGGCAGTTCGTCACCACTCGGCTACTGCTCAGTGGGTTCTTCATCCGCTGACTGCCGGTCGAGCGTCGCCATGCGAACCGACGCGTGTGAGACGAGAAGCTCCAGCAGCTTCTGGTCTTCTTCACCGACAGTCGTCTCGTCCGTCGTAACCGAGATGACGACTGTCGTCTCGTCTTCATCGTCCAGAACCACTGCCGACACGCAATCGGTGACTGACTCGGGGATGTCGACGGGGAACGGCCGGTCGTGAACGATGACCGCTCCCTGTTCCTGTGCCCGGACGGCCTGCGCGAACTCGGCGACGACGTCGACTGGGACGGTCCGAACCGTGTTCGCGAGCGCCACCGCATCGCCGTCCCTGAGCTGGATGACGGCTGTCTCCTCCATGCCGGTCATCGTGCCGAAGGCCTCAACAACGAAGGCAGCGACGCCGTCGACGCTGGGGGCGCTGGCGATGGCGCGCCCGTAGTTGTTCACGTCGGCCGCCTTCCCGGCGAAAGCCTCGACGCGGTCGCGCTCGGCCGCCAGTTCGCGGAGCCGACTGCGGCTCCGGGCGTCGTACAGCCCGACCAGAACGCCCGCCAGCGCGCCGACAGTAACGAGGTCAACCGTCAGGTACGACGCTCGGGCGAGTGAGCCAGAGGTCACGCGCTGACTGAACAACAGGAGCGCCGCCACGGCGGCGAACGTCACAGTTCCGCCGGCGGCCCACGCGGCCACTCGGGACGTGGCCCCCTCAAATGCCGTGTCGCGGGCGAGCCAGACGCCCGCGTACGTCACCGCGAGGCCCATCGCCACAAAGGGGAGCGCATCGACCGCGACCGCCACCGGAATCCGGGTCTGCTGGACCGCGTGAAATACCTGCATCGCGGCCAGTACGACGCCGGAGACTGCCAGAGCCGCCCCCGTCAGAAGTCGCTGGTTCATAGCGTCGAATATCGGCCCTATCACTAGAGCGTTGTGCCGGTTTCGAGTGGTCAGTCGTCGGGATACTTCGGCTCGCGGCGCTCGGCCCGTTCGAGGGCGCGCTCGACGACCTCGCGGACATCGCCGTGGAAGACGCCGCCGTGACCCGAGTACATGTGTTCGACGCCTGCCGGCATTCGGTCGAGAATACGCTCGATGCTCTCGATGAGGCGCTCGCGGGACTGGCCGGGGCGGTCCGTGCGGCCGAACGAGCCGTCGTCGAACGCGCCGTCGTCGTGGACGACCACGTCGCCGGAGAACAGGGCTGACTCGGAGACGAGCGAGACGTGGTCATCGGCGTGGCCCGGCGTGTACACGACCTCACACTCTTCATCGCCGACGGTGAGCGTGTCGCCGTCAGCGAGTGCGTGGTCCCGGCGGGGATGGGAGCCGTAGGCGTACAGCGGCGCGTCGAAGGCGTCGAGGACGGTATCAAGTCGCTGGACGTGGTCGCCGTGCTGGTGGGTTAACACGACGGCATCGAGCGCGTCGGCGTGCTCCCGAATGACGTCGACGACGCCGCGCATCGCACCAGCGTCGACGAGTGTCGTCTGCTCGCCGGTCGCGAGATAGGCGTTGCAGGTGAACGTCTCGGCTTCGGCGGTGACGTTGTGAACGTCCATACACGAAGCCTGTGGCGCGGCCCGCTTGAGTGTACTGTCCCGGCCGCCGGTCGCCACAGCAGTTCCGAGAGTGAGACCGAAGAACATCGTGTTAACGAGCTAACACGCTGGAGTCGGCGAGTGATTTTTTACTGTGAACGTCATAGTTGTACACGTACCATGGGGTTCGGGAGCTACGACGAATCGGAACAAGACAATCAGGAGTACGACACAGACTTCGAGGACGAGGACGGCCTCGATGCTGAAGAAAACGCCCACGAGGGCGACATCGAGTACGAGTTCACCGCGTCGAACGACGAACTACTCGACAGACTGGAAGACATCAAAGACAACCAGAACACGTGAAAGCAGGGGCACGGGCCCTCGGCGTCGCGGAGTCGTATCGGGCTGAAACCAGTCAGTTTGCTGGCGCTGTCGTCCGCGCCAGTAGAGTGGCCGACGGCTTTGTTTTCAGTACTGCCACGGTCGGCGGGAGCGACGCAACCGAGACAGTGTGTGCGATGGTCGACCGACTGGACCGCGAGGACATCCGCTACCTGCTGGTGGCGGGTCTCGCGCCGGCGTGGTTCAACGTCCTCGACCTCCGCCGGATTCACGACCACACCGACCTGCCAGTCGTCTCAGTCACCTTCGAATCCTCGCCGGGGCTCGAGGGGGCCATTCGTGAGGCGTTCGACGATCCCAATGTCGTACAGGACCGGCTGGCGACCTACCGTGCCCAGCCGGAGCGCCGACCGGTGTCGGTGAACGACGAGACGGTGTACGTTCGGAGCGTCGGTATCGACGACAGCGCCGCCGCAGATGTCGTCCGGGCGTTCACGCCGGAAGGCGGCCGTCCGGAACCGCTCCGGGTGGCCCGACTGGCAGCGCGGGGACTGGCCGAGATGGAGTGAGTCGGACAGCGGTAGCGGCCGACCGGCGACGCTGTGACACTGGTCGTCAAGACAGTGGAACAGGCCAGAGTTATTGCTGTCAGGAGCCACAGCGAAAAGTTGTCTATTACTAAGTTATATCTGCGGCCCGAAAGCATCCTGCTAGCTAGTACTGCCTCATCATTGTCTACAGTTAGTAATAGCTAAAGATATCCTGATTAGCTGGCACTGTGTTTGTACGAATACAATGGCAGAGAGCAAGACACAGGCGAGGAATGCTGTAGACCCCGCAGAAACGAACGAGCAGACGAATATCAACAGTAGCGTGACCCGGTCCGAGGGCGACCAGCCGACAGAACACAGCGTGTACGGCAAGCGCCAGCAGGACAGCCAGCTCATATTCTTCGACGGGCAGGTTCCGGACGCGGACACGGCTCGCAACGGCGATGTGCAGGAACAGACGCTGGCCGCACTCGACCAGATTCGAGCGATGGCTGCCGAATCCGGTCTCGAACCGCGTGACCTGCTGCGGACGACGGTGTACCTCACGGAGATGGACCAGCTACCAGCGGTCAAGCAAGCGTACGCGGCGTTTTTCGACGGACAGCGACCGTCACGAAGCGTCGTCGGCGTTGCAAGCCTGCCAAACGACGCGGCGGTGCAGATCGAAGCAACCGGTGTAAAGCGGTAGTCACGGCCAGCGTCCGCGGTCGGGTGCCTGCCGGCGGACCGCTGCGTTTGAGAGCCTCCGGTGCAAACGACGGTGCATGGAGCAGATGGACGGCCTCGATGTCGTCGGCTGTGAGCGCTGTGATGACCTCTGTGGCTCGCGCTCGCGCATCGTCAACGGCGTCGGCCCCGCGGACGCGGACCTGCTGTTCGTCGGGGAAGCCCCCGGCGCGAACGAGGACGAACAGGGCGAGCCGTTCGTCGGCCGGAGCGGCGACGTGCTCGACGCTGGGTTACGCGATGCCGGCCTCGACCGCGGCGACGTGCGCATCACGAACTGCGTCCGCTGTCGCCCGCCGAACAACCGCGACCCCCGAAACGGTGAACTCGCGAACTGCCGCGACTATCTGGAGACGGAAATCGACCGTGTTGACCCCGAAGTCGTCGTGACGCTCGGGAAAGTGCCGGCCGAGCACCTGCTAGAGCGTGATGTCGCCGTCACCGGCGAAGCGGGTGACGTGTTCGACGTGGCTATCGCCGGCCAGCCACGGCGCGTTCTCGTCTCCGTTCACCCGGCGGCGACGCTGTACGACCCGAGCCAGAAAGAGACGTTCGAGGCGGCGCTGACGACTGCCGCGGAGTTTACCGACGCCCAGAGCGGCCAGTCACGACTCGGCGAGTTTTAAAAGTCGGATAGTGCGCTCGGAACCGCTAGTTCGCTGCGATGTCCATCGCTTCTGCTCTGGTATCGACCAGCGAAATGTCAACACCCGGAATCTCGCCGACCTGACTCTTGAGCGCCATTTTCTTGATCCCCTCGGAGACGATGACCCAGTCCGTGATACCGAACTCCTTGCCCGCTTCCGCGGCCTCCTGTGCTCGCGAGAACACGTCGTCGTTCAGTGACGCCTCCATCTGGAGATTTGAGATGTGCGTATCGACCGCCGGCTGTGAGGCGAGTTCTTCGAATCGTTCGTTGACTTTCGCAAACGTCTCATCCGTCATCTCCATCTCTTCGGGAAATTCAGCGATGAGAACGTTACCGTCGACGTACAGGACTTCTGCAAGTTCAATCATCAGCGGCTGTATGCGGTAGGTGGATAAAACTGGGCCGGACTATTCTCAGCTTTGATACTCTTGCAGGACCGGACGTGTAAGCGGGGTCGAGACCGCCCGCTTGACAGTGGCGGTGCTGAAGGCTTGTTCGAACAGGAACTCACTTACCCCCCGTTCGCCTACGAGAAGGTATGAGTGTCAGACAGACGACTGCGGACGTGGTCGTCGTCGATTACGGACTGGGGAACCTCCGGAGCGTCACGCGCGGGCTCGAACGCGCCGGCGCGAACGTTTCGCTCTCGGAGGACCCCGCAGAGTTCGACGCGGCTGACGGCATCGTCCTGCCCGGCGTCGGAGCCTTCTCCGAAGGGATGGACAACGCTGGGCCGTTCCGCGAGGCGCTGGTCGAACAGGCCGAGGCCGGGAAGCCCCTGTTCGGAATCTGTCTCGGGATGCAGATGCTCCTGACGACGAGTGAGGAGGCCGACCACGAAGGACAGGGCGACGCCGAGGGGCTGGACCTCATTCCGGGGAAGAACGTCCGGTTCAGCCGCGACCAGACCGTGCCACACATGGGCTGGAACGAACTTGACGTGACGCGGGACCATCCCCTCGTCGAGGGCGTCGACAGCGTGGGGTCGAAGACCCCACGGGCAGACGGAACCGGTGGTTCCGTCGACGGCGAACACGCCTACTTCGTCCACTCCTACTACGCCGTTCCTGACGACGAGAGCGCGACGGTGGCGACGACGGACTACGGGACAGACTTCGCATCGATTGTTGCCAACGACGCCGGCAACGTCTTCGGGACGCAGTTCCACCCGGAGAAGTCGGGCGAAACCGGGCTTCGCATCCTCCGGAACTACGTCGACTACTGTCTCGACCACTGAGTTCTGGACTTGGGTTCGTTTGTATGTCTACAGGAGCTTCTGTCGTGCTGCTCACCGGCGCAGCGTCGGGTATCGGAGCGGCGACGGCGCGGGCGTTCGCCGACGACGGCTGGACCGTCTACGCGACGGATGTTCGGACCGAGTTTCCAGCGGATATCCGCGAGCGCTGTCGCTGTCTCGAACTCGACGTAACTGACAGCGAGCAGGTCGAGGCTGTCGTTGACCACATCATCGAGGAAGCGGGACGACTCGACTGTCTGGTGAACAACGCCGGGTACGGGGTCGCCGGCCCAGTCGAGGATGTTTCCAGCGACGACGTTCGCGAGCAGTTCGACGTGCTGGTCCACGGCCCACACCGACTCGCACAGGCAGTGCTGCCCGAGATGCGCGAACACGGCGGGCGCATCATCACCGTCTCAAGCGTCCTGGGCCACACCGCGTCGCCCGGACTCGGCGCGTATTCAGCCGGGAAAGCCGCCGTTGAATCGCTTTCTGACGCAGTTCGGATAGAGGTGGCCGGCGCGGACGACATCCATATCTCGCTCGTTGAACCGGCGTGGGTCGAGACGGGGTTCGCCGATGGCGCGCTGGAGAGCCTGCGTGATGCGGACCGGACGCCGACCTACGACCGGACGTACGACGCGCTGGAGGACGGCTGGGTCCTCACCGGTGGACCGCTGGCGACAACGCCAGAAGCCGTCGCGGCGACGGTACTCGCCGCAGCGACCGACGACCCGCCGAAGGCCCGCTATCCTGTCGGGGCCTTCGCCACGTTCGTCCGATGGACCCACTGGCTCCCGGCGCGACTGCAGGACCCGATACACCGTGGATTCGGTCGAGCGAGCGCGCTTCTGGGGCGGTGGTTATGATACACCTGTCCGACGGCGACCGGGTTCGGCTCTCGACCGGCCACGAAGTGACGCTGCCGCTGGTCACCGAGGCGACGGTTGCCGGCGCGGTGCTCCCGGCGCGATACGACGTTGCCGAGTCGCTGCTGCCCGATGGACTGACACCGGTTCGAGTAACGGCCCGGCAGGCCGCAGTCGTGCTCCTCTGTGTCGAGTATCACCGTATCGGCGACGACGCGATGGCCCCCTACGACGAGTTCGCGGTGCTGATTGGCGCAACGGCGGACGAGTGGCAGCCACCACTGGTGCCACTGCTGACCCGCGATATCGGTGGCTACGTCTGGTCGCTCCCGGTGACAACTGAACCCGCTCGCGCCCTCGGCGACGAAATCTGGGGCTATCCGAAAACAGTCGCCAACATCAGCCACCACGACAACACGACCCGCCGCGAGACGACGGTCGTCGAGGACGGCGACCGCGTGGCGACGGTCAGTATCGACTGGCCCCGGACCTGGGAACACCGAGAGCAGATAGAGAGCTACGCGGTTCGGGAGGGACGACTCGAACGAACATCTGTCGAGTTCCAGGGGAAACTAGGGGCTGCGCCGCTGAGCAGCCGCATCGACGTGGACCCGGGCGACCACGAGCGAGCCGACACGCTCCGCGCGCTCAACCTCGGCTCCCGGTCCGTCCTTCGATTCTCACTGGAAGGACGGATTGCGTACGGGGCTGGGCGGCCGGTGGAGTGGTAGCGGGGGCAGTAGCAGGAGCGGAGCAGTGCGGTAGCAGTAGCAGAGCGGTGAGGAAGCCGTACCGCATAGCATACCGCGCGCCGACGGCGCGCGGTTTCACGCGAATCGCTCCGCGATTCGCGCCTTTTTCGCCCACGTTTTTGCCGCGAGAGGTGAGCGCTATGCGCTCACCCGAGCGGGAAAAAGGTGGTCTAGAGGAACTCCCGGACCTCAGAGTACCACATATCGTGCTCGTCAACGGCGTCAATAGCCTCGGCGATGCGAACCGCGATAGCGTGCCAGCAAAGCTGGTCGGGGTCGTCGGCGTCGAGGTTGTACTCGCTGTCGGCGCAGGTGCAGCCGCCGTCTTCAACGATGTACTCGTCGTCATGGCCGACAACGACGGTGAAATCGCGGTACTGCTTGACGCGGCCCTCGCCGACGGCCTCGATAGCTTGATGACCGCGGTCATCGTGGACGGCGACGATAGCCGACACTGCATCGGGGGTCAGCTCACCGGCGGCTTCGAGGTCGGCCACCCACTCCTCGACATCAGTCACATCCGTGCTACGGAAAGGGGTGACAAAACGGCGTCGGCTTCAGCAGCCAGATTCCAGCTGGCTCGCAACCGGCGGCGAGAAGTTATCAATGCTTGTACTGTGCCCAGAAACATAAACACGGAGTACAGATTTATTCCGGCATGAACCTCGACCTCCCGTGGCTGGCGCTGGGCTCGTTTGCCTCGGGATTCGGGTCGCTGTATCTGCTGGCCCAGCTCCAGGCACACTGGGACAAGCCCGGCGCGCGGTGGTTCGTCGCGACCATCGTCACACAGACGGTCTGGTGTTTCAGCTACGGCGCGGCACTGCTGGTGTTCGACTCGACACTGCGCCTCGCTCTGGAGATGGTATCGTGGCTGGGCATCATCTGGATTGGCTTCTGTTTTCTCTCGTTCGCGCTGGGATACACGGGCCGGACGAACGTCCTCGAAAGCGGCTGGTACCGTGGCGTGGCGGTGCTGCCGCTCGTCGAAACGGCGCTCGTCGTCACAAACCCACTCCATACTGTGGTCTGGCAGGGGTTCCGGGTCGTACCGGCTGCCGGCAGCGCGGGGGCCGACTACGCCGTCTTGCCGGTGGGACTGCTCACAATCATCGTCGCGATGCTGTTCGTCAGCTTCGGGACCCTGCTGGTGTTCGATACGGTCGTCAGCTACGGCCCGCTGTACCGGCGCGAGGCGCTGGCGGTCGGCTTGAGTCCGATACCGCCCGGGGCCGCAGTGTTGCTGTGGGCCGGCGGTATCGGGCCGGTTCCGGCAGTGAATCTGACGCCGCTCCTGTTTCTGCCCCACGTCGCGCTGGACCTGTACGCGTTCGTTCACAGCGATATGTTCGAGTTCCACCCGGCGACCCGGCGGGCCGGCGAGCGGGCAGCAATCCACGACATCGCCACGCCGGTCGCCATCGTCGACGAGCAAGGGCGCGTCGTGAATCTCAACCCCGCCGCCGAACAGATGCTCGCCGTCGACAAGCACGAGGCACTGACGGAGCCGCTGAACGGTTTTCTGGGTGGCGATGACATCGCAACCGACGGGGGGAGTTCGCGGGTGTCCATCGAGGCCGATGGTCGGCACCGCGAGTACAAGGTCCAACAGACGGCGCTCCGAGACGAGACGGGCACGCAACTGGGATACACCGTCGTCTTTCAGGACATCACCGACGAGATCCGGCGTGAACGCCGCCTCGAAGTGCTCAATCGCTTTCTCAGACACAACGTCCGCAACGAGAGTGTCGTCATCCAGGCTCGGTCGGAGTTGCTAGCAACGGAACTCGAGGGCGACCACGCGGACTATGCGGCGACCATCGAGCAGTCTGTCGGTCGTCTGGTCGACTCCGGCCAGAAGGCCCGGACCCTCGCCGAAGCGGGGGCCGGAAATGCGACCCCCGAACCCGTCGTGCTGGCCGACCTCGCCGCCGAAGTCATCGACGCCGCCCGCGAGGAATACGACGGCTCGGTCACGGTTGAGATACCCGACGACCTCCGGCTGACGACCCAGCCCGCCCTGCTGGAAATCCTGCTTACCAATCTCGTCGAGAACGCTCTCCAGCACGTTCCGGACGCCGTCGTCACCGTCGGTGCGAAGGTCGAGGGCGACGATGTCGTGCTGACCGTCAGCGACAACGGCCCCGGCGTGCCCGAACACGAACTCGGCGTACTGGAGCGGGGCCGCGAGACGGACCTGAACCACGGCAGCGGCATCGGCCTCTGGCTCGTCCGCTGGACCGCGACGACGCTGGAGGGCGACCTCGATTTCGACACGAGCGACGGGACGACGGTAACCGTTCGACTGCCCCGAGAGCGGACGGCCGCCGAAGCAAGATGAGTGTGGTAATCACGGGGACAGTCTGCCGGCCGTGCTGAGTGCGACTGCACAGCCGGCATGCGCAGTGCGATTACACTGCCAGCACGGGTGGGACTGGAAGGGGCGAGGCGCTGGCGGACGGCGGGCGACGCAAGCACTGCACGAGCGACTGTAAGGAGCGAGGCAGCGCGCAACGAGACCTCCGATGCCAGCGCCTCGGGGCTTTCTGGCTGTTCACGCCACCCTCAACTATGGAAGCATCAACAGGCAGGTTCGAACGACTTAACGGCACCCGCACGGACCGGTGAGTATGCGCGTCAGTGAGGGCCGGGTGACGGTCACGGTGCCGGAACAGCCGGAGGCGGGGAAGGGTGCGGACGTATTCTTTAACCCCGTACAGGAGCTGAACCGCGACATCACCGTGGCGGCGCTGCGGGCCTACCGAGAGCGAACCCCCCGCGTGTCGACGTATCTGGACGCCACCGCCGCCAGCGGTATCCGTGGCGTCCGCGCGGCGGCCAACGACTGGGAGACGACGCTGTGTGATATCGACGACGACGCAACGGCGCTGTGTGAACAGAACCTCGAACGCAACGACCTCGCGGCCTCGGTCCGGCGGTCGGACGCGAACGTGCTCATGCACTCCGAGGCGTTCGACGTGGTCGACGTGGACCCCTTCGGCACGCCGATTCCGTTCGCCGACGCGGCGGTGCAGGGGACCAAACACCTCCTCTGTGTGACGGCCACCGACACCGCGCCGCTGTGTGGCGCGCACTTCGAGAGCGGCGTCCGCTCGTATGGCGCGGTGCCACGAAATACCGAGTTCCACGCCGAGATGGGGATGCGCGTCCTTCTATCGGCGATGGTCCGCACCGCCGCCCGCTACGACATCGCTGCCCGACCGATTCTCAGCCACGCGACCAAACACTACGCCCGGACCTATCTGGAGTTCGACCACGGCGCGAAGGTCGCTAACGACTGCATCGACGAACTCGGCTACGTCCACCACTGCCAGCACTGCCTCTGGCGCGACCACGATTACGGCCTCATCGCCGACGCGCCCGACGTCTGTCCGGTCTGTGAGAAACACCTCCAGACGGCCGGTCCCATCTGGCTCGGTCGGACCTGTGACCCCGAGTTCGTCAGCGACGTCTCCGAGCAGGTGAGCGAAGAGATGGGCACCGCCGACGAAGCCAAAGAACTGCTGGCGACGCTCGGGGCCGAAATCGACACGCCGACCCACTATGACCAGCACCGCCTCTGCAAGCGCTGGGGGCGCGGCGCTGAAGCCATGGACGAGTTCATCGAGAAGCTCCGTGACGCTGGCTACGCGGCCTCCCGAACGCACTACGGCGGCACGACGTTCAAGACGGACGCCGACGTGGTAGAGATACGCGAGGCGACGGCAGACTGAGACTGCCGGTTGCTCGTTGACCGCCGGCGAACAGCGGTACCGGTACTAGCGGGATGCAACATGTTGCTGTAAGCGTCACCTCACTGTGTCCGTTCTGTGTACATATGGAACGGAACGAACACCGTTCGAACAGTCGCGTCGCAAGTACGGCTACCGTCCCGAGAAAGATGATTCTCGTGTTGTTCGTGCCGGCGCTATTCGGGGCCGCGCATCACGTCGACCACATCATCCGCGGGAACCACGTGGGTTGGCCGCTGACCCCCGAAGTAAACGCGTTCACGCTCAGTCTCGCCGTCTACCCACTCCTGGCAATCGGCCTCGTCCTCACGGTAACCGGGCGGACCGGACTGCGGTACTGGCTCGGATTTTTTACGGCGAACAGCGTGGTGCTCGCGTCCGTCCACCTCGGTCCCTGGGCTATCGAACCACCGTCGGACATCATTGCACCGTACAGCGATCCGATGCTCGGCTACGGGGCCTTCGGGGTCCTGCTTGCACTCATCGCTGCTGTCGCCATCGGGGCAGCGTACACCGGGGTCCTCGTTCTTCGAGGTGGCCGATGAGCCAAACGCTGTCCCACGCGCGCCCCAAGCCGGTGAGCGCAGTCGTCTCAGCAGTCGTGACGGCGGCCACACTGCTCATTGCGTTCGGATTGCTGGCACTGGGCGTCGAGTCGTTCTGGCTGGTGTTCGTCGTCGGCTTTGGTGTGGTCCTCCCGGCGGCAGTGGGGGTGGTCGAATACAATCAAGACAGTGACACCCGCAATACGACCACCGACCGGGAGAGCGAGACAGAGTCGGCGCTGGCCACGCTTCGCCAGCGGTACGCTCGGGGCGAACTCTCAGAGGTTGAGTTCGAGCGGCGGCTTGAACAGCTTCTCGAAGCGCCGTCATCGCCGGCAGAACGCACACGTGAGACGGCTCACTGGACCGAGGAGCAACACGGTGTGTCCAGAGTGAGCGACCAGTAGTCGTCACTCACGGTTAGCGATTCTCCGGGGACTGCGAGGCCGCCGTGGTGAGAAACCACTTGACAATTCGCGTCTGTCCACGTCTGAGCACACGGCTCGCGGTCGACTTGTCGATATCGAGCGCCGACGCTAGGTCGGCGAGCGTGCAGTCGCGGGGCAACTCAAAGTAGCCCGCTCGGAGCGCAGCCATGAGGACGTCCCGCTGGCGCTCTGTCAGGAGTCCGGACGGATCTGTGCTGTGAACGAGCGACAGCAGCTCGTACTGCCGACCTGCGTCCTCAATCGCCGTCCGGAAGTGGTCGAACTCCGCACGGGACCCGGTGAGGTCGAACTCGTACCAGCCGTTCTCGGCAGTGACCGGGTACTCGATAGGGAGGCCGGACTCAGCGACGAACTCGTACAGGTCCGTGTCCGTCGTCTCGTACTTCGCGAGTACCCGATCGGCAGTGCGTTCCAGTTCCTCGTATGCGGTAACCGAGGGATGCGTCGCGATAGCGTCGCCGGCGGTCGCGGGGTCATCGGTAATTACCTCGCCGAGTTCGACCGCCCTCGTCGCGGCTCGAATACCGGAGAGCAACCGGAACGTGGCCTGCGGGTTCGCCTGTGAGACGTCAGCGATCCAGATGTCCTCTGGGAGGCGAATTCGAAGCCGAGCGGCAATCACGCCGACCGCCTCCGGCAAGATGTTGGCTGTGGCCACGGCATAGTGTCGCCAGTCGTACCACACAGCCGGACTGTGTAAATCCCGTGGCGAGCGTCGCCGTCGGCAATCGCCTCACCGACCGTTCGCCCGGCCGACGCTCTCTCGAACCGCGGAGACGAGGTCATAGCCCAGCAGATACACCGGGCGCAGGAAGTAGTTCGCCATCCCCGCGAGCCCAAGCAGCCCGCCGATAGCCTGCACCTCGCCGGGTGTGGCCGACAGGCGAACGAGCAGCGGCAGAGCCGTAACGAGCGGCGCGAGCCACAGCGACTGGACGACGCCGTCCAGATCGACACCGGCGACGGAACCGAATCGGTCCTCGTCAGGGCGGACGGCGTACAGCACAGCCGTCAGTACCAGCAGGCCCACGACAATCGGCAGGGACGCGCCGACCCCGGCGACGCCAAAGCCAATAGCCAGCGCGGCCGCGACGAGCAACAGGATCGTCACCTGCATCGTCCCGTTCCGGATGGCCGCTTCCGTATCCATACCCGGTCGTTGCGGCGGCGCTGTATAAACCCTGTGAGGGCGGCTCCCCTTTCTTAACGCCTTTCCTGTTCGACTGCAAAGGAGGGGCGAACACGTGCCCTCCACGTACAATCCAGTCCGTGGCGTCCTGCTGCTCGTCGGCAGCTTGCTCGCGCGGTTCGGGCTTGTCGAACGCGAGCGGGTCCGGCGAGCGACGGACCTGTCCTGGCCCCGGATCGTCACCGGACTCGCCCGGATGTCGAAGTCGACGGTCGACGTGGCGATGGTGGGGCTGGCGCTCGGACCGACCGCCATCGCCGGCGTCGGCTTCGCCGCGCCGTTCTGGGAACTGGTGTTCGCGCTGGGCGCAGGTGTTGCTGGTGGGACTATCGGCATGGTGTCACAGCGCTACGGGGCCGACGCCGGCGAGGAGCTAGCGGTCACCGTTACGACCAGCAGTGTCGTCGTGGTAGCGGCCACTGTCCCGTTCGCAGTGGTGTACTGGGTCCTTCCAGGCTTACTCGTCGATCTGGTTGGGACAGGGCCACAGGCAATCAGGTACGGTGTGCGGTACTTGCGCGTCGTCGCCCTCGGTGTGCCGTTTGCAGTGCTCAACCTCATCGGGAGCCGAGCACTCGTCGGGGCTGATGACGCATGGACGCCGATGCTGTTACGGGCCGGCGGTGCGGTCGGAAACATCGTGCTGAGCGCCGTCCTCATTTTCGTGGCTGACCTCGGTGTCGTCGGTGCGGCGCTCGGGACAGTCGTTGCGAACGTCCTCGTCACGGTCGGGTTCGCTGTCGGGCTGACTCGTGGACGACTCCCACTCGTCGGTACACTGCCGATACAGATACCGGTCACCCGGCCGTTCTTCGATAGCGGACTGGCTCGCGACCTCACGAGGACCGGGGCCCCGCTCGTAGGGGCCAACCTCGCACGGACCGGGGCGCAGTTCCCCCGGCTGTTCATCGTCGGCCTGTTCGGGCCCGGCGTCGTCTCGGCCTACGTCGTGGCACTCCGCGTCCGGGCGCTGCTTGATACGCCGAACTGGGGGCTGAGCCTCGCATCGAGTAGCCTCGTTGGGCAGGCACTCGGCGACGATGACGAGGCCGAGGCGACCATCTGGGCGGAGACAGTACTCCGGCTGAGTATCGGCGTGTACATCGTCGTCGCAGCAATGCTGCTCCCGTTCTCGCGGGGCATCGCCCGTCTGTTCGTTTCGGACCCCACAGTGCTCCCGCTGGTGACAGTGTTCGTCGCCGTTGCGTGTGCCAGTGTCGTGTTCCGTGGCGTCGACGGCGGCTCAGTCGGGCCGCTCCGTGCCAGCGGCGACACGCGCTGGCCGTTTTACTCACAGCTGGCCGGGATGTACCTGTTTGCCCTCCCACTGGCGTATCTCGGCTACGTCACGCCGCTTGGCAAACTCGCGCTATACGCCTCGCTCGTCGTCGAAACGGCGGTTCCCGCGGCGGTGACCTACTATCGGTTCCGGTCGGGGACGTGGCGGGTCGTGAGCCGGTCGTACCGGCCCGACGCAGCGCTCGACGACTGAGATAGCGTCGATGGCCGACTGACATCAGCCAGTCGACAGTATATTTGTGGCTCCACTCTGACGTGCTCGCGTGGACCGCACACGCGCTGTCTCCGTCGGTCGGGCTGTCATCCGAACCGTTCAGGAAGAGGAGGTCTCCTTTCTCGCCGCCGGCATCGCCTACTACATGTTCGTCTCGCTCCTGCCGCTGTTGTTGCTGACGCTGGTCGTCGGCACGCTGGCGGGCGGAGAAGCCTTCGCAGAGCGAATCGTGACGGCGGCGGGAGATGTGCTCACACCGGCGGCGTCGACACTGCTCGAAGACGCGCTGACCAGCGGGGCCGGTCGCGGTGGTGCGACTGTGCTCGGTGTCGGCGTGACGCTGTGGAGCGCGCTCAAGGTGTTTCGCGGACTGGATACGGCCTTCAGCCGCGTCTACGGGACGGACGGCCCCGACTCGATTGTCCGAGAAATCGTCGACGGGCTGGCCGCGCTAGGCGGCATCGGCATCGCACTGGTCGGGCTCGGTATCATCGGCGCGTTCGGGACGGTGCTCGGCGTACAGGTCGCGCTCGGCGGGCTCGCGCTCGTTCCCGTGCTGGCAGTCGCCTTCCTCCCGCTGTACTACCTCTTTCCCGACCAAGAGATGACACTGCGGGAGGCCGTTCCCGGCGCGGTGTTTGCCGGTGGTGGGTGGACACTGCTCGGGACGGGGTTCAACGTCTATGCGGCGCAGGCCGATTCCTATCAGGTGTATGGCGTCATCGGCGGGGTCCTGTTGCTCGTGACGTGGTTCTACTTCGCCGGACAGGTGCTCCTCGTGGGCGCGGCGGTCAACGCAGCGCTCGCGGACCGGCAACTACAACAGGTATCGCGCCGACGGTCCGGCAAAGCGATGAGTGAGGACGCTGACGAGACCGACACGCCCCCGCCAGCCGGAACCGGGCCAACCGGACGAGACACTGATACGCTGACAGACGAGGAACTACAAGAACTCCGCGAGGAGTTCGAGTCGTTCCGCGAGGACATCGAGGGCCGGACGCTCCACCGTGACGAGGTGCGGTCGGACCTCAAGCAGTACGTCCGCCGCCGGATGCGCCGCGGCCACGCCCGACAGTGGGGCCCCTACATCGTCTTGCTGTACGGCACGATCATGACCCTTGGCGCGTTCTACTACCTGAAGGGGCTCTGGGCCGTGCTGGCGATGCTGGTCATCTGGCTGTCGGTACTGGGCCTTTACGCTATCATGATTGCTGTCGGTGTGACGCTTACTGCCACCGGCCTCCCCGGACGACTCGTTGACCGCGTGCGCGACTGGCGACAGTGATACGGGCTGTCGGCGTCACCGAGGTGCTGTCGGCGCTGCCCGGCGCAGTCGTCGTGCTGTTCTCCCTAATCACCCAGCTGGGTGATTTCTGGTTCACGTTTCTGGCCTGTGGCCTGCTGTACTGGCTCGGCCCGTGGACGCCGAAACTCGGGCAGGACCTCACTCGCGACCGGACGGCGATGCTGGTGGCACTGCTCGCCGTCGGCGTCGCGCTCGTCGTGTCACTGAAAGGCGTGTTCGCGCTGCCACGGCCGCCCGGGGCGGGCACGGCCACCCACGCCGAACTGCTCCCGGCGGCGCTGCGGGGCGTCTACGAGTCGATGGCGACCGGCGAAGGGTTTGGCTTCCCCAGTGGCCACGCCACCCTTTCGCTGCTCGTCTGGGGCGGCATCGCGTGGGCGCTCCGGGTCGGCACGCGTCGACAGCGCACCGCTGTCGCCGCGACAATCATTGCCCTCGTCGGGCTCTCCAGGCTGGTGCTCGGCGTCCACTACCTCGCCGACATCGTCGCGGGCTTTGCCATCGCCGGGACAGCCCTCGTACTCGCCCTCGGCGCACTCAAAACGCCCGAGCGAGTATTCGGCTTCGCGGCAGTCATCGCCGTGGCAGGGCTGTTCGTCACCGGCGTTTCCCGCAATTCGGCCGGCGCGCTGGGTGTCGCTGTCGCGGGTGCCGTGGTCTGGGCGCTCCTAGGAGATTCAATCCCGGAACCGACCCGGCACGGTGTCGGTATCACAGCGCTGCTGGGCGTTGTCTCGGTTGGAACGTTGCTCGGGGTGACGTTCGGGTTAGACCCGACGCCGGGCGTCGTCACGTTACTTGCGGGGCTTGGGACCGGGGCCCTGCTAACGCTACCGCTGGCCGGCGAGCAACTCGCGAAAAAATACTGAAGTGGAAGCCGTTTAGAACTTCTCGAGGTAGCGGTCGAGTTCCCAGTCGGAGACGTCGACGAGGTACTCCTTGTGCTCCTGCGTTTTGGCCTCGACGAAGTTCTCGTAGACGTGCTCGCCGAGAGCGTCCTGAATCACTTCGTCGTCTTCGAGCGCTTCGACGGCTTCGCCGAGGTTCGACGGGAGCGTGGTGATGCCGTACTCCTCGCGTTTCTCCTCGTCGAAGTCGTAGATGTTCTCGCGGACAGGGTCGTCGCATTCGAGGTCCTGCTCGACGCCGTCGAGACCGGCGTGGATGAGTGCGGCGAAGGCGAGGTACGGGTTACACGACGGGTCGGGGAAGCGAGCCTCGATACGGCTTGCGGCCGGGGTGCGGGCGGCCGGCTTGCGGATGAGCGCCGAGCGGTTACGGTCGGACCAGGCGACGTAGACGGGTGCCTCGTAGCCCGGGACCAGACGCTTGTAGGAGTTCACGGTCGGGTTCGAGACGGCCGTGATAGCCGGTGCGTGCTTGAGGATACCGGCGGTGAAGCTCTTTGCCGTCTCGGAGAGGTTGAACTCGTCGTCCTCGTCGTGGAACGCGTTCTCGCCGTCCTCGGTGAACAGCGAGAGGTGCGTGTGCATCCCGGAGCCGTTGATCTTCGGGATAGGTTTCGGCATGAACGTCGCGTGCAGGTCGTGCTCGGCCGCGATGGCGCGGACGACAGAGCGGAAGGTTGCGACGTTGTCGGCCGTCGAGAGCGCGTCGTCGTAGGTGAAGTTGATCTCGTGCTGGCCCTGAGCGACCTCGTGGTGGGAGGCTTCGATGTCGAAGCCCATGTCTTCGAGGCCGTAGATGATGTCACGGCGCACGTCGGAGGCGAGGTCCTTCGGCGCGAGGTCGAAGTAGCCACCGGCGTCGTTGGTCTTGGTCGTCGCACGGCCCTCTTCGTCTTCTTCGAACAGGAAGAACTCGGGCTCGGGGGCGGCGTTGACCGTATAGCCCATGTCGTTTGCGCGCTCGATCGCACGCTTCAGGACGCCGCGCGGGTCACCGGAGAACGGTTCGCCGGTCGAGGTGTCGATGACATCACAGATGAGACGGGCACTGGAACCGCCTTCGACGTTTTCTCTCCACGGGAGCACGGAGAACGTCGAGGGGTCCGGGTCCAGACGCATGTCGGACTCCTGAATCCGGACGAAGCCGTTGATCGAGGAGCCGTCGAAGTAAATCCCCTCTGTGAACGCTTTCTCTGCCTGGTCGGCTGTGATCGAGACGTTCTTGATCGTGCCGAGGATGTCGGTAAACTGGAGCCGGAGGAAGTCGACGTTCTTCTCGTCGATTTCGTCGAGTACCTCCTGTGCCGCCTCTGAAAGTTCGCTTGTCATCTTTGGACACCCGATAGGAGCGGTGCTACTACTAAAACCCTGCTGATTTGCGCAAAGGTTTCGACGCTTTCGCCTACATTTGGACATTCGTAAAATTCTAATCCCTGGGGGGCGTCCCCCGATGTAATGACGTACGAAAATCTCGACCGTGAGCTAGTGAATGCCCTGCTTGGGGATGGCCGTGCCAGCCTCCGAAGCCTCGGAGAGGACCTCGACGTATCGGTAACAACCGTCTCAAATCACCTCTCCGATCTTGAGGACGAGGGGATCATCAACGGGTACACCCCCAAGGTCGATTACGACAAGCTTGGCTACGACGTGACGGCAATCATCCAGCTCAAGGTGGAGGGGTCGTCGCTCCCGGCAGTCACCGAAGACCTCAAAGAACACAAGCAGATGATCTCCGTGTACGAGGTCACCGGCGACTACGACATCATCGCGGTCGGGAAGTTCACCGATACCGACGGCATGAACGCCCAGATCAAAGAGCTCCTCACCGACCCGGATATCAGGGAGTCGAACACCTCCGTCGTACTCAACGCCGCAAGCGAACACGAACAGTTCGACCTCGACCTGAAGGAGTAGCGACTGGCCTTCTGCCGTCGTTCCGACCTCTCCCAGAGCGACGGCTCCCGCGAGTCTGAGCCCGATATAGCAGGGCATGCGAACCCACCCGCAGACGGTACCGACGAATACTTGACTGACCAGTCAGTTAGTAACACGTAATGGATGACGGCGATACGGCCGACGATATTATGGATGCGACCTACCGTGCGCTGTGTACGCACGGCTACGCGGATCTGACGATGCAGGACATCGCTGACGAGTCGGACAAGAGCAAGGCTGCCCTCCACTACCACTACGACAGCAAACACGACCTCCTCTGTGCGTTCCTCGAATACCTCTATGACGGGTTCGTCGACCGGATCGAGGACCCCGCCGGCGAGACCCCACACGAGCGCCTGCTTTCGCTCATCGATTCCGTGCTGGACAAGCCGGATGACGGGAGCGAAGAGTTCGGGACGGCGATTCTCGAAATCCGCGCCCACGCGCCATACGAACCTGGCTTTCGCGAGCGGCTCACGAAGTTCGACGATTACCTCGTCGACGAACTCGAAGTGATTCTCGAAGACGGTATCGCTGACGGGACGTTCAAATCGGACCTCGACGCCGATGAGACCGCCCAGTTCATCGTCACCGTGCTGACCGGGGCTGCGACCGAGCGCGTCACGACCGGACGCCCGGTCAAGTGTACCAGACGGATGCTCACCGAGTACGTCGAGACGCACCTTCTCGACGGACAGCAGGAGGTCACAGCGTGAGCGTCCGGCAGAAACTAGGCCGCTTGGGAGCGCGACTCGGGAACCTGTTCAAGGGGCAAGAGGAACTAGAACTGACAAGCGGCGACATCGGCAAGCCGCTGCTGTTTCTCTCCTTCCCCATCGTCATCACGAACCTGCTCCAGGTGGCGTACAACCTCGCCGACACGTTCTGGCTCGGCCAGTATTCTACGACAGCGCTTGCGGCAATCTCCTTTGCCTTCCCGATGATCTTCCTGCTCATCTCGCTCGGCATGGGACTGTCAGTGGCAGGCAGCGTGCTGGTCGCCCAGCACACCGGGGCCGAGGAGCACCGCGAGGCCGAGTACGCCGCCTCCCAGACCGTGACGTTCGCGCTGCTGGCCTCCGTGTTGCTCGGCACGGCCGGCTACTTCTTCGTCGAGGACTTTCTGTCGCTGCTGGGCGCATCCAACGAGGTGCTCCCGGGCGCGACAGGCTACCTACAGGTCGTTTCGCTCGGGCTGACGGCGATGTTCGGCTTCTTCGTGTTCATCTCACTGATGCGCGGGGCCGGGGACACCATCACGCCGATGCTGGTGATGTTCGGGACCGTCGTACTGAACATCGTCATCGACCCGTTCCTCATCTTCGGCTGGTGGGTGTTCCCCGAGATGGGTGTCGTCGGCGCGGCCGTCGCGACCATCTTCTCCCGCGGTGTGGCGCTAGTCGTCGGCATCGGTATCCTCCTGTCGGGGAGGCGCGGCGTGCGGATTCACCTCAGCGATATGGCCCCCGACCTGGAGTACCTCCGGAAACTGCTCAGGCTGGGCATCCCGGCCTCCGTTGAGGGGACTGGCCGCGCACTGTCGGTCAACGCCATGCTGTTCATCGTCGGGACGTTCTCCGTGACCGTCGTGGCAGCCTTCGGCGTCGGTATCCGCGTGTTCTCGCTGGTGTTCATGCCGGCCATCGCGATGGACCGCGGCGTCGAGACGATGACCGGCCAGAACCTCGGTGCCGAGCGGCCTGACCGCGCAGCGACGGCGAACCACTTCGCCGCAAAAGTCTCGTTTGCCATCCTCACCGTCCTCGGCGTGGTTACTATCTTCGCCGCCCCAGCCGTCGTGAGCGTGTTCAGCGACGACCCCGAGGTCGTCCGCATCGGGGCCGAGTTCCTCCAGTGGGTCGCCCCGACCTTCGGCTTCATCGGCATCGTTCGGGCCTACTCCGGCGGGTTCCGTGGGGCCGGCAAGACACTCACCGCAGCGGCGCTGGCAGTTACCATGCTGGGAATCATCCGCCTGCCGGTCGCCTGGGTCGCCTCCCGCCCGGTCTCGGTCCCGGCATGGCTCGGCCCGCAGGTCGTCGACCTCTTCGCGTACTCACTGGCCGAACAGGGCATCTGGCTGGCCTTCGCCGTCTCGAACGTCCTCGCGGCCGGCCTTGCAGCGGCCTGGTTCCTCCGAGGAACGTGGCGTGAGGCCGACCCGCGGAACAACAGCGAACCGGCCGTCGCCGACGACTGACGGCGCTGCTTATTGGGAGATAACCGAAAACAGTCTGACAGCGTGTCAGCGCCGGTCGGCCCGCTCGAAGCGCTCGTCGGTCAGGTACACGTCGCCGTCCCGAACCGAGACCTCGATACTGTCGAGAGCATCGCCAGCGCAGGGCCCATGCGTGCAGACGCCGTCGTCGGGTTCGAACTGCGCGCCGTGTTTGTGACACACCAGCTGGTCACCCCGTACAATCGCGCCCCGGCCCGGGTCCAGCGGGACCTCGGGCTGGTGGGGACAGGAGTTGCGCCAGGCGGCGACGGCATCGCCCGAACGGTGCAGGATGCAGTTGACACCGCGCCGACCGTCGCGCGCCTCGAAGACGAGCGTGCTGTCGGTGGGCACCGAATCGAGGTCGACGATACGGCGCGGCTCGTCACCGTCGTCGTTGTCGTCGGGTGACTGCTCGTCGTCACCGCTGGACTGCACATCGTCGCCAGTCCCAGAAAAGCTGAATCGGACGGTCGCGTCGCCGGCTTCGACCTCGCCGCCGTCGTCGTGGATGCGGACCGACTCCGACTCGTCGTCAGCGTCAACGGTCACATCCACGGGGTCGCTCATAGCAACCTGTCGGCGATTGACACACATATCGATGTCGAAGTCGTCCGCAGGGTGCCGATTGCAAAACGGAGTTATGTCAGCCCCTCAGAATATGAGTATGGACCGAGACGACGTTTCCGTCGAAGTGGAAGTCGAAGTAGAGATAGACACAGCGGAACTGGAAGCCGAAGTCGAAGACATGGCTGAGTTCGAGGCAGAACTAGAGGGCAAAGGCGTCGAAATCGAACTGGAAGCCGAAGTCGAGTTCGCTGAACACGACGAACACGAGGAGATGGATGAGACGGAGGAGGCCGAACACGAGGAGATGGACGAGGCAGACGCAGAAGCTGAGACGGCGGAGTCCGAAGCCGGCGGCGAGACGGACGAGACAGCGGGCGACGACGAAGACCAGGCGTAGTCACAGACAACGATAGCCGGGGTTGGCAGGGTATTCCGCAGTGAACGCGGGTGAAAATCGCAATGTCACAACGGATCGTCTGGCGACGTAGCCACCTATCAGAATACGTACTGAAATCCATTTCTCAGAATACTTACTGATAGGCGGCAGCTACGAACAGGCACACAATGCACGACACGCCACACGTTATCGGTGTCAGCGGCAGCCTTCGTGACGAGAGCGGAACCAGAATCGCCGTCCAGCACGCCCTCGATGCAGCAGCGGGGGCTGGCGCGACGGTTGCACACATCGACCTTCGAGAGTGGGACCTCCCGCTGTTCGACCCTGACGCGAGTGCGGCAGACTCCGGTGACGGCCCGGAACTCGCTGCCCGTGTCCGCGAGGCCGACGCGATGGTCCTCGGAACGCCCGTGTATCATGGCACAATCGCCTCACCGCTGAAGACGGCGCTCGACTACTGCAGTATCGAGGATGTCGAGGGGACGACCGTCGGCATCCTTGCAGTGGCCGGCGGCGGGTTCCCCACGCCGACGCTACAGCATCTTCGGGCCTCCGTCCTGGAGTTGAAGGGCTGGCCGCTCCCGCAAGATGTCGCCATCCCCGACTCGTGGGCCGCCTTCGAGGACGGCACCATCGCCGACGGAGACATCATAGAGCGTGTCGAAGAACTGGGCGCAAGCGTCGTCGCGTGCGCAGGGATTGCGGACCAACGCGAGGAGGCGGAACAGTCGGAACTAGCGACCGGGGACTGAGGTTACTCGAACCAGTCGACGAAACTCCCCTCCAGCAGGTTCCCCTCCTGATGGCGGATGTAGGTGGCCTGCATCCCCCAGATGGCTTCGGCCAGCGGGACGTTCTCCTCGACGCGGCGGCGGACGTAGTCGTGTTTCCAGCGTGCGGGCGTGAGCCGGCGGTCGACGCGCTCGCGCAACGGCCGGATGTATCCATGGGCTTCCTCCGCCGAGAGGCCGCGCTGTTCGAGGCCCTCGCGTGCGTGCTCGAACAGTTCACCGTATATCTCTTCGGTGCTGGTCGTCGTTGCTCCATCAGCGGTGATCCACTCGATTTTCGCCCGGAGGCCGTTCCGAGCGGCGGTGTAGAAGTTCTGCTTTGCCGTCTCCCAGTCCAGTGACTGGATTGGGTGTTCGAGTCGCGGTAGGCTCTCCATCAGGCCGGCAAAGACGGCTGCAAAACCAATCGCGTCGTCGACGGTCGGCTGTGCGGCCAGCGGGCGGAACTCGATGCGGGCGTTAGCCGCCGACCGGGTGGCTCCCTCAAACACCGGCCTGACCCACCGCCAGTAGGAGCCATGCTTGTGCCGGAGGTGAACGAAGTCGTCGTCGAAGCGGGTGCCCGACGGCAGGTCGACCGGGACGATGGTGTCGTCCGCGACGATGTCGTCGATGGCATCCTCAACGGTGTCGAAATCCGGTGGGAAACAGACCTTCGGTGGCGTCGAATCGCCATCGGGCGGATTGAGGACTGACTCGAAGACGCCGATGCGGTTCTCCATGTTCGCCCCCGCAACGATCTCCGGGTCGGGCGCGTCGTCGTACAGGTCCGGCGGGAAAAACGGCGAATTGACGCCAAGCGCCAGCAGCGGCGCAGCAATTCGGAGCGCGTAGCTGAAATACTCCGGCAGGTCCGGGGCGTGGGGAATCTGGTAGTGGGGTTGAATCGAAGTGATAAGTGATTCCGGCATCACCGTCTCGGCCTGCAGGGAGACGTGGGGTGCGTCAATTTCGAACGCCGAGGGGTAGTCCGTATTGGCCATCGTGTGATAGCGGACGGAGTCCGACATGTTCGTCCCAATGCGGACACCGCTCTGTTCGACACAGTCACAGAGATACGTCTCGGCTGTCTCGCCGGCGGGCGGAACAGTCCACATACCGTCGGAGACGAGGCGGATGCCCTCGTTGCGTACCCGTTGCTGGGCTGGCATCAGCGACGCCTTCAGTTCGTTTTGCTGGGCCGCCAGCCCGTGGGTGTTCAGCGGCTGCGGGCTCGTCTGCATCTCGGCATTGTGCAGGCCAAGTTCCTTCTCGAACCCGATGAGTTCAAGCAACTGGCGGGGAACCCGCTGGAGCGCGTCGGTTTGCTCATCAACAGCATACAGCTCCAGTTCCATACCAACGATCGCTTCCGTGTTGTCAAACGTCCCGTCACGAACAGCGGATTTGAGCGCCTGCGCCTCCTCGCGAGCGCGCTCATTGAACGCCTCGCTGTCCGTCGCAAGCACCTCTGCCACCCGGTCCGCCAGTTCCGAAGCCGACATATCTCCGGGTTTGCAGCCATGGGTGTTAAGCATGCCCCAGACAAGAGGTGGGGAGCGAGAGAGCAGTTGCGACACCGTCACAGCAGCTCGCCGACATCGCTCACTCCCGACCTCGCCGAAAAAGCTATTCACACACGCTCACAGCAGCTCGCCGACGTCGCTCATCGTCTCTCCTAACGGGTCCCGGTCCTCAGTTGTAAGCGCTCCCTCGACGGCGTCACGGGCCGCGGGCAGCGGGTCGTGCGTCTCGATGTACACAGCCAGGGCAAACTCCTGTTCAGTCACGTCAGCGAGTGCGATGGCGTCGCTGCGGGAGAGGTCTCCGGCAAGCCAATCGGCGATTATCTCACGGCCCTGTGGGCCGACCGGTGACACTTGCTCGCCGACGAGATGGAGCGTCTTTGCGGCCAGCACGGGCGCAACACCGGCGGCGCGGCCTGCATCGCCCACACTCCGACCGGCTGCGTAGGCCTCGACGACAGTTGCCGCTGCCGCCGCCGAACACGGGAGGTCGTCGGCAAACGGGACCAGCCGCTCCGGGAGGGGCGCGTCCGTCTCGTCGACAGCAGCGACGCCGCGGTCACGCTGGCGGGTCGTGACCTCGACACCAGCGGCGATATCCGACAATGCCATTAAAAATTTACTTCTCTACATTGGAATTTAATGCTGTCGGTATCTCGATAGGCGCTGGTGTCAATCCCAGTTCCTACCTACCGGTTACCGGTAGGCAGTTTCGCCGAAAAGCGCCCGGAAACCCGCCGTTGCATCGGTTTTTTAACCCTCCATCCAGCCGTAGGTGGAAACATGAGTACGACGGTAACGCAATGTCCGGAGTGTAACGGGTCAGTCAAACAACAGGGCGTCGAATCGGTCTGTGGCAGCTGTGGGCTGGTCGTCGGCGAGGACGCCATCGACCCCGGCCCGGAGTGGCGGTCATTCGAGGATGACGACACCGACCGGGCACGCACGGGCGCGCCGCTGACGCGGTCGCGTCACGACCGCGGGCTCTCGACGAAGATCGGCCGGTCGACACGGCTGAAAGGGCGCAAGCGGCGGCAGTTCGCCCGCCTCCGGCGCGAGCACAACCGCGCCCAGATCAGCTCGAAACGCGAGCGAAACAAGGTGTACGCCTTCACCGAGATCCGACGTATCATCAGCTCAATGGCGCTTTCAGACGCGATTCGGGACCGGGCCTGTGTGCTGTTCGAATCCGCACAGAACGAGGATCTGCTGCAGGGACGGACGCTGGAAGGGTTTGCGGCCGCGGCCATCTACGCCACCTGCCGGACCGAAGGTGTTGCCCGGACCGTCGACGAACTCTGTACCGTCGCCAAGGCGACACAGGCGGAACTCCGCGCGGCCTACGACGCTCTGAACAGGGAGCTCGGGCTGCCGACCGGTCCGATTGACCCACGCGAGTACGTCCCTCGGTTCGCGACGACGCTGGACCTGCCGACGGCGGCCGCCAGCGCGCGGAACAGCTCGTCGACGAGGCACAGGACCGCGGGCTGGTCAGCGGGCGCAATCCGGCCGGCGTCGCAGCGGCGTGTCTCTATACTGCGGCTCAGGAGCAGGACGTGGCACTTACGCAGGCCGAAGCGGCAGAGACAGCGGACGTAACGCCGGTCACGCTACGCGGGACCTACACCGAGCTACAGGAATAGACGGCGTCAGCGAGCGATTCAATCGAGCGCCGAGCCGACGTGTCTGGCGCTGTTTCTCGAAGCGGCTGTCCATGGGCCTGTGCCGTCGCTAGCGGCTCACTTTTCGGGATAGCGACAGCTGGTGCACCGAACCGGTCCGCGACAGCCCCGGTCGCGGGGTTCGGACCGGCACGGTTGAGGACGACCCGACAGAGTCCGGCGTCGAGTTCGCGGGCCAGCGCCCGGACCCGAAGCGCATCAGCGAGCGCCGCGTCCTCCGGCGTCGTGACGAGTACCGCAACGTCGGCAGCAGCAAGGGGTAACCCCACGTCGGCGTGCATCCCCGCCGGCGAGTCCACAATGACCCAGCGATAGGTCCGCTCCAGCGCGGCGAATACATCTGTGAGCCCCCGCAAGTCGGCACTCCGAGCACCGGCCAGCGTTCGTCCGCATGGGACGAGAGTCACTGGACCGTCCTCCCGGACAGCTTCGTGCGGGTCGGCGCGGTCGGCAAGAACGTCGTGCAGGTCGGGACCACGACTGGACGGGAGGTCCGCCATCCCGAGGTCGCCGTCAACGACGACGCTCCCGGCGTTCGCGGTCGAGTGCGAATCCCTGCTGTCGGTCCGTTCGAGCGCGTCGAGTTCTGCCGCGAGATTGTACGCGACAGTCGACTTGCCGACACCGCCTTTCCCGCCGGTGACTGCCAGAATCATGCCAGGCGGGACAGGGTCTCAGTCGGCACCGTGGCAGCCGCTCGTCGGTCGGCGAGCCGCTCGGCCCGTCGGGCCAGCGCCCGGAGCATTTGCTCGTCGGTCTCGCCCCGTGCCGCGACCGTCCGGACGCCAGACAGGCCGTCTGCCGTGCGAACCGCAGCCGTCGCCGCTGACAGCGAATCCGCCTCGGCTAGCCGCTCAGCACGGTCGACCCGCCCAGCAACGGTTTCGAGCCACTGCGAAACTGCATCGGGGAGTTGCTGGTCCGGCTGGTGCCCGGCCGCAGTCCTCGGTTCGGCTGACGGTTGGCGTCCCGCTGGCTGCGGTTCGATGTCTTGTTCCGGCATTGGACCGGGCGGCCCAGCGCTCGCGGCTTCGGCTACGTGCACTGACTCAGCTGTTGGGACGGCAGCAGCAGGCGGCGACGGGTCACCCAGTTCTCTGAGAACGGCGTCCGCGGAGTCGAGTCGGTCGTCCGCTATCGTCGTATCAGGTGCCGGCTCGGTACTCACCAGCTCCGCCGGCTGTGCAGACGGTGGGGCTGGCGTCGCGTACCCGAGCGCCTGCGTTTCCGGTCTGAGGACCCCTTCGAACCCGTCCTCGGACCAACCGGCTGCAGGAACGCCCTGCGTTCTCGGCGGCCAGAGAGGGCCATCGAGACGGTTCCGGACAGTAATTCGAGTCGGTTCGGCGATGTTGCCGACAGTCGCTGTGACGAGCGTCACGCCGTCGACTCGCTCGGCGCGACAGTCGAAGGTAACCATAGGAACGGTGGCCCGGCCTTCCGATTTAAAACTCAGCAACGGACGACGGGGGCGTCAAGACAGTCCGACGCAGCCGCTGGCGTCCTGAACCGGTCCGTTTCGAGGACGACCGGTGCAGGCGTTTTGGCGACCCGAAGTACGGCCAGGGCAGCCGTTACTGGGTCGGCATCGAACGGGTCGTCCGGAACTGGCCCGGGAACGGCTTCGATGGCCCGAGCGAACGTATCAGCGCACCGGTCAACGAGGGTCGCTCGGGCGCTCCGCCGGAGGTTGGCCAGTTCGTCGGTAAGCCGACGCTGTTCCTCCAGCGTGTCCCGATAGGCGCGTGCCCGCTCCCGACGGAGTTCGCGTGTCTCTCTGGCGGCAGCCCGCCGGGTCTCCCGTTCGCTCAGTTCTGTCGCCGCGTCCCGGAGGTCAGCCTGTACCGCCCCGTCGTCCGCCCCGACCGCCTGCCGAGCGGTAAGGCGACCGCGGTGGGTAGCGACCGCTTCCTGCAGGCCGTCGATGGTCGACTCCGGGACTGGGTCGATGGGGTCCGGCAGCTCCGGCGGCGAGCACTCAAGTTCGGCCAGCTGGGCGTGGCACTCTGTGATGGCGTCGTCCTGTGGCGTCTCGTATCCCCGTGACCGAGCGGCAGCCGCGAGCGCAGTCCGCGTTCGCAGTCCCATCGATGGATGGACGTGCCCTGCGTAGGCGTACACGAACGGTGGTTCCGGACAGGAAACGACCGGAACGGACTGCTGCCCGCGGATGCTTGCGGCGATGGTCCGACCGTCGACGTTTCGGGTGCGAAGGTCGACGACAGCGCCCGTGTACGTGGTTCCAGCGACGTGGAGCTTCACAGGTCAACGCCTCGGAGTTGGTCCGGGTCCGGGAGGTCACGCCCCGACGCGAACCGCTCGTATGGCGTCGCCGGTTCCTCGCGTGCCTCATACCGTTTGGCCGCCTCACGGATATGCTCCGGAGCATCTGTCGGCTCGAACGGTTCGACGTGCTCGATCTGCACGTCAAGGTCGTGTTTCTCGTGGAGCCGAAGCGCCTGAAAGGCCCCGAACTCTGTTCCGGCGAACAACGCTGCTCTCCCGAACTGCCGAACGACACAGTCTTCATGGGCACGACAGGCGTTTCGCAGGTCTCTGCGTGCCGCCCGGGAGTACGTGACGACGAGTAGCACTGGGTAGACATTGCTATTATTACTATAAAATTTTACTGAATTGAATGGGCAGTAGACTGAATATATATGCTAGTCGCCAAGAAAGATAGGGGCAGGCGGACTCGGGAGTCAGTACTGTAGGGGAGGTGTGGAATGTGCCGACAGTACTCACACTGCTCGAAAAGGTCTACTCGACGACTGTGACGGTGAATTCGCCGGCATCTGAGACGAGGTCCTGAACCCGCTCGCGGGCCGCTGTCTCAGACGGTGCGAGGACGACGAGACCATCCACGGTGGCTCCACCGTTTGCCCGATAGGCCTGCAGGTCGCCCTCGAACTCAGTCGCATAGGTCCGGAGCGTCCCACGAACGTCCCGTTCGAGGTCACTGAGCGACCGTGACCCTGCCTCGAACTCGGCCAGCGCCTCCTCGATGTTGCGGAGTGCGGAGATACGGTCCATATCAGGTTGTCCGAAGGTGATCCGTCCGAGGTTCGTACACCTCGCCTTTCTGTTTCAGCTTGTCAATCTCGTGTTCGGCCTTCGACTCGTCGATGCCGACCTCCTCGGCGCGTTCGATGACTACGTCGGCGGGTGCGCCCTCATCGTACTCGTCCTCGATGTCGGAAATGATGCCTTTGATGTTCTGGATGCGGTCGCGCTGAGTCTTCGACTGGCCGGTTTCGACCACGTCGGCGTCGAACTCGCCGGTTTCGGGGTCGACGCCGATCTCCTTCAGGCAGTAGTGGGCGATGTCGACCGCCCGGTCGGCGTCAGCTTCGTCGACGGTATCAGACAGCCGAATTCGAGCGGACGCCTCGGCAAGCCGGACCAGCGCCTCCAGTTTCCGGGCGGTGACCGGCACCGGTGCGTCCTCGTCCTGCCCCTTGAGCCGCAGGTCGACGTAGAAGTCTTCGATGCGCGATTTCGCCTCCTCGGTCATCGTCGGGAAGCAGTTGCGCTTCGCGTAGGCGACGTACTTCCGGAGAAGGTCCGGCTCGATAGTCGGCGCAACCTCTTCGGTGACGGTCCCAACCTCCTCCTCACTGAAATTCGACGTGGGATTTTCCGTCCGATGCGTGTGGAGTTCACCGGCGTAGTTGGTCTGGATAATGTGCTCGGCGAGGTTCCGGTCTTTTTCTTCGTCAGGCTTGTCCGTCACGGTGAAAATGAGGTCGAACCGGGAGATGAGCGCCGGTTCGAGGTCGATCTGCTCGCCGATAGGCTCGTACTGGTCGAAACGACCGTACTTCGGGTTAGCCGCGCCCAGCAGCGAACAGCGGGATTTGAGTGTCGCGTTGATTCCAGCCTTCGAGACGCTGATACGCTGCTGTTCCAGCGCTTCGTGCATCGCAGACCGATCTTCCGGAGACATCTTGTCGAGTTCGTCGATAGCGGCGATACCCTGGTCTGCGAGTACGAGCGCGCCCGCTTCCAGCGTCCACTGCTGGCCGTCGCCGAAGTCGTCACGAACGGCGGCTGCGGTAAGCCCCGCACTTGATGACCCTTTGCCGGAGGTGTAGACAGATCGGGGCGCAATATTCTCGATATATGACAGCATCTGTGAGTTATGCGAGACAACTCCGTTAGTGAGATAGTTGTGTGTCCCCTCGATTTCGAGGTCGTAGACCCACTTTTCATCGTGTTCGATGGGTTCTATCGATTCGATCCGGTCCCACGCGATGTCACCTTCGACGAGTGCAGCGAGTCCGTTCAGGTCTTGACGGAGTGACCCCGTTCCGCCGCCGTCGCTACGCGCAGTGTCGCTGATAGGTGTGTCATTGTTCATCTCAGCCAACCGCGTCTCGAAGGCATCGAGAACCGATTCGAGACTGTCACGGCTTGGGTTTCGGCGTCCCCGCTCGTAGTGTTGATACGTCGAACGCGGAAGGCCGCACTCGGATTGGGTCAGTCCAAGTGCTTCCCGGATGCGACGGAGTTCCGGACCCAGATTGGGGACAATATCAAGATTCGTATTTCCGTGGGTTCCCTCGAATTGCCGGCACGCTTCGGTCTTTCGCGCTGTGATGAATCCGATTTGTTCGGCGTAGTCGTGGAAAGACTGCCCGGAGATTCGAAGCCGGTAGCTGCCGTTGTTCCGGGGTTGGAGTTGTGCCGTGATTCCCTGTGTGACGAGCAAGGTTCGAACGTCTTCCAGCAGCGGTTTACTCATCGAAGCAACAGTAATCTCTCTCTGTGATGTCGAAACGTGTCCCTCTCCCTCGATATAGCCTCGAATAAATCCGGTGACAACGTTGTCGCTGGCTCGCATGATATCTTGCGGAACGCGTCTCTCCGCCGAGGACTGGAGCAACGTTTCGTCCAGAGATGCGAGGAAGCTCACGAACTCGCCGGCAGAACACAACAGTTCGCGGGCGGTCTTCCCCTCGTGTGAACTCCGTTCCGTAACGTTGAGGTTCAGTGTCTCCAGAACAGATTTCGCGTCATCGAGAACTTCGCGGTCGTTATTGGTTATCGAAACATACCCCGTGTTATCCGGACGTTGCTCGACGTACCCCTCGGCAACAATATAACCGATCAGACGGGCCAGTTCGGGTGTCCACTGCGGTGGAAGGTCAGGATCGATTCTGTTGTGGGCCTGTGATTGTCGGAACGTGACATCCAGTTCGTTACAGGCATTTGTGGAAACCTTCCGTGGAACGGCAACGTGTGTCTCGCTCTCTAATTCCTCGGCTTTCCTGGCCTGGAACCGGCCGTCAGATTGGACGAACAGTGGATGGGACGGGGTTACATCGAGTTCACGACCAGTCGCGGTTCGTATCCGATACAGTGTCTCCGGTGCCTCGCGCTTCCAAACCTTGGTCGCGTTTTGCGTGGCTACTGTTCCATCGGATTGGAGTGAGGGGACATCGAAATCAACAGTGTCCCACACGCCGTCGTCGACTGGTTTGGGATCATCTAAGTTTGATTCAACGACCTCTCGTATCGGCCGTTCGTGGCCGTCTGCGAGAGTTACCCGCGTGTCACCGTGGACGCATTTCCCCGTCCCCGGATCGCCTATCAGCAACATATGGAGGTCCCCACGTATTCGAGATCCGTCAGGTAGCTCCTTCGTTACGCCGGAGAAGAGCTGGAGCATCATCGCGAGCTTCTCTTTTTCGTAGCCGTAGATAGAGGGGGCGATGGCCCCGACCATCTTGTCGTAGATGTCGGGTTCGCTGGAGAGTTCGACGATTTCCGTCTTGTCAGCGTCGGTGATCTCCATGTCCTCGAACTGCTCGTCCTCGATTTCAACGCTGACGCCTTCCATGTAGATGTCGAACATCGGGGACTTTTCGTTGTCGTTGCCCCGCTGGTCGAGTTTGAGGATACCGGTCACGCGGACGTGGTCACCGGCGGTGACGTGGCCCGTGATGTCGTCCTCGATGTTGATGTCGATTGACTGGGGCGTCTCCCCACCACGCAGTCCCTCGGGAGATTCCTGCACACGGAGCTTCTGGGCGTCGATGAACTGGGACTGGTCGGTGTTGAGCCGGAACGGCCCCTGTCGTTCACAGCCCTGGCAGTCGTGCGGTTCCTGAAAGTCACCGGCGGTCTGGGGGATACGCGTGAGCGTGCCACAGCGCTGGCACTCGAAGGCCGCCTCGATGACTTTCGGGCGTACATCGGTCGCTTTCCGGATGATACCACGGACGGCGACGAGGTTGCCGTGGTGTTCATGGCGCAGGTCACGGATGTCCTCGGACTCGGGAAGGTTCCGAACGCGGACGTGGGCCTGCCCGAGTGAGACATCAACCGGGAGGTCATACAGCCGAAGGGCCTCCTCGGCGTACTCCTGAATCTGCTCTGGCTTTGTCCGGTAGTCGTCGGCCAGATCCGGGTCGAAACGATAGAGGTCGTCCCAGTCGATATACAGCGATTTCTGGTCGTTCGGATATTTCTGGGCGAGCTCACCGATCTCGTTGCGGTAGTAGTTGCGGTAGAACTCCTCGAAGCGGTCGATGAGTTCGGTGTTCTCGGCGGTCGCCATTTGAGTGGACAGTGGTTATGCCCACTGGCCTAAGAAGGTTCGCAAACCGGGGTGGAACTAAAATAAGGCGGCACGAGGACGGTATCAGTATCACTGTCGAGAATTGGGCCCCGTGGTTTTTGCTGGTATAGTTGATTCACTCAGAGTAGAATAATCGTGCGCAATCACAATATTACAAGACGTCAGCTCCTCGCCAGCGGCGGCGCGGCCGCGACCGCAGCACTCGCCGGCTGTGCGGGCGGCTTCGGAGGGAGCGGACAGGGAGACGAGGGGGCCAGCGACAGTCAAGAAGCAACTGCCAGTGGCATCGACGAGAGCGATGCGGCGGCGACTGTCGGAATGGTGTACGCGCTGGGTGGGCTCGATGACCGCTCGTTCAATGATGCTGCGAACCGCGGCATTCAGCGCGCACGCCTCGATGACGGGGTCGAGTACACGAACCACGAGCCAACCAATGTCGCCGGGTTCGGCGAAATACAGGCCGAACTGGCGAGTTCGACGAGTCCGTCATACGACCTTATCTGTTGTATCGGATTTCTGCAGGCTGAAGGGCTATCTGAGGCTGCATCGGAGTACACGGACCAGCAGTTCATGATCGTCGACTCTGTCGTGGATGCAGACAACGTGGCGAGTTACGTGTTCCGCGAACACGAGGGGTCGTTTCAGGCCGGGAACCTCGCTGGGCTGCTCACAACCAGAGATGTCGACCTCGGTGCGGGTGCGACGAACCCGGAAGAGACGACAGTCGGGTTTATCGGCGGCCTCGACCAGCCGCTCATCCACAAGTTCGAGGCCGGCTTCAGAGCCGGCGTCGAGTACGCTAACACAGGCGTTGATGTCCTCACCGAGTACCTCGGGAACTTCGACGACGTGCAGGGCGCTCGGGACATCGCAGCCAAGATGTACGACAATGGAGCGGACATCGTCTACCACGCGGCGGGTGGCGCAGGTGTTGGTATCTTCCAGGCCGCACAGGCTCATGGCCGGTACGCAATCGGGGTGGACTCAGACCAGTCCCGGAGTAACCCTCGGTACGCGGATGTCGTACTCGCGAGCATGGTCAAGCGAGTGAACGTTGCGGTCTACGACGCGGCGACGGCGACGGTCGCGGACAACCTCCCCGCTGGTGAGGTTGTCTCGCTCGGGCTTGATAGTGACGGCGTCGGCGTCGTCTATGGCACCTCCCTCGAGCCGGCAATTCCCGACGATATCAGGGAGGCGCTGTCGACATCGCGGGAGCAAATCGCCGCCGGCGACATCGTCGTGCCCACTGAGCGCTCCAACACGGGTGGTGCCTGATGGCGGGCGGTCCGCTCGACGGACTGGCGAGCGCGCTTGATCGAGTCGCTCCCGAATTCATACGGCAACGGTTCGCTGCGAAGTTTGCTGTTGCGTTCCTCGCCGTGTTGCTCGTCATCGCGGGCGCCGGCGCGTTCACGTTTCAGGCGACATCCACAGCAGTCGAGCAACAGACAACCGAACAGCTCGCCGAGACCAGCCAGCTGGAGGGGGACTCTATCGGCTCGTGGGTCGAACAGCAACGCACGCACACCCGGTCCATTTCGCAGGGTGAACCACTCCGGAGCGACCGGCGCGCTGCGGCGTACATCCTGCTGCAGGACCAGTTACTGCCTGACGACGTTGTCAGTATGCACCTCGTAAACGAATCCCGTGGCGAGGTAGTCGCCAGCACGGAACTCCCGCTAGAGGGACGGTCGCTGTCCGAACTTGACGCGCCGTGGACGGCCGCCGAAGTGCCGGAGGGGCCCGGCAACAACACACAGGTCTGGTCGAGTAGTCGGTCGTACCGCTCGCCGGTCCTCAACGACGAGCCCGTGATGGCGTTCGCGAGCTCGGTCCCGAAGCGTGACGGCTCGCACCTCGTCGTCGTCACGCGTATCCAGAGTCAGGTCGACCGGCTCAGCGATACGAATTCGACGAAGGAAACCACGATTCTGAACACCAACGACGAGACGGTACTGAACATCGACCGCGAGTTCGATGCTGCCACCCACAGTGAGAGCCTCGCGGCAATCCGCGACGCGAACGGCACTGCAGCCCCGGTGACAGCGGTGTCCGATGGTCGCGTGTACGCGTTCGCGCCCGTCCCGACCACGAACTGGGTCACAGTGACCAGTCTAGACACGGCACAGGCGTTCAGTGTCCGGGATACGGTCGGGCAGACGGTCGGACTGCTTGTCCTGCTGGCACTCGTTTCGTTGTCGGCTGTCGGCCTCGTGCTCGGGAAACGCACGGTCGACCCCCTGAAGAAGCTACGAGACCGTGCTGAACGCATCGAGGCCGGCGACTTCGATGTCGACCTCTCGACGAACCGCGCCGATGAAATCGGCCGGCTCTACGGGACGTTTGACGATATGCGGATCTCTCTGCAGAACCGCATTCAGGAAGCGGAGGATGCGGTTGAGGAAGCGAAGACGGCGCGGTCGGAGGCCGAGGAGCTCCGCACGGAAGCGGAGGACGCACGGGCTGAGGCGGAGGAAGCCAGCCAGCGGCTTCAGGAGCGCGCTACCGAGTACAGCGCGGTGATGCAGGAGATCGCTGACGGTGATCTCACGAAGCGACTCGACGAAGACGCGGAGGAGACGGCAATGCGAGAAGTCGCAGTGGAGTTCAACGCAATGCTCGACGGGCTCGAAGCCACCGTCAGTGAGGTCGCGGCGTTCGCCGACGAAGTCGCAGATGCCACAATCGAGGTCGCAACTGGGGCCGAAGAAATCGAGACGACGAGCCAGACCGTCAGTGACCGCATACAGGAGATCGCCGACGGCGCTATCAGACAGCACGACGACCTTGAGGAGGCTGCCGCCGAAATGGACGAGCTATCGGCGAGCATCGAGGAAGTCGCAGCGTCATCGACGACGGTCGCAGAGACGGCCAGGGAAGCCGTCGACCGTGGCGAAACGGGCCGGGAAGCCGCCGAGTCAGCCATTGACGACATGGCGGAAATCGAGTCCCGCTCGGCAGACGCGGTCGACCAGATTCTCGCGCTACAGAAGCGGATGGACGACATCGGCGAGATTGTCGACTTCATCTCGGATATCGCCGAGCAGACGAATATGCTCGCCCTGAACGCCAACATCGAGGCCGCCCGTGCCGACAAAGACGGCGAGGGCTTCGCCGTTGTCGCCGACGAGGTCAAGAACCTCGCGGAGGAGACGAAACAGGCGGCCGCAGAGATAGAGGCCGAAATCGCGGCCGTGCAGACGGAGACCGACGAGACTGTCACGGACATCCGCGCGACCAGCGACCACATCGACACCGGTGTGAAGACTGTCCGCGAGGCTGCCGACGCGATAGCGGACACTGTCGACGCAATCGAGAACGCCAACGATGGGATTCAGGAGATTGCGGACGCCACCGAGGACCAGGCCGACGCAACGCAGAGCGTCGTCCACCGCGTCGACGGAGTGTCCGAGATCAGCCAGAACGTGACGGAAGACGCCGAGCAGGTATCGGCGGCCGCCGAAGAGCAGTCCGCGTCCGTCGCTGAAATCGCCCAGAGCGCGGACGAACTCCGCGACCGTGCCGACTCGCTGGCCGCGACCGTCGACGAGTTCGACACCAGTAGCAGGGAGGACGACCACAGCGATGTCGGAGGCCAGCGATAACACGCCACGCGTTCCGCCCCTGACGGGACTGGCGACTAGCGCGGTGTGACATCGCGACGGCTTCTTTTTGCAGTGTCGCCCGGGGAGTCGGTACGGGCATAGTGGTGAGGACGGGCCGCGGCTACGAGTGGGAGTGGCGATGACAGCAAGGGGCTGGCAAGACAGGCTGCTAGAGAAGTAGCGGTAGACGCGGCAGAAAGGCCGCGTTCGTTATCGCAGGTATGGGATCGCCCAGATTTGAACTAGGGGCGCGGGCACCCAAGGCCCGAAGGTTACCAAGCTACCCCACGATCCCGTACTACTCTCTCGATTCGACAGCCTGTAAAGCGTTTCGTTGCGAGACGGCCATGTCACGCGGGAGCGAGGCCCCAGAAATACGCGATGCCAAGCGTCGTTGCGACGGCGAATACGGCCTGTAGCGGCGCACCAACCTTCAGATAATCGGTGAATCGGTACCCACCGGGACCATAGACAAGGAGGTTGGTCTGATAGCCAACCGGCGTCATGAACGCCGTCGAGGCGGCAAAAGTGACGGCGAGGACGAAGGCGAAGGCGCTGGCGTTCAGTTGCTGGGCGGTTTCGATGGCGACCGGGATCATCAGGACGACAGAGGCATTGTTCGAGATGATGTTCGTCAGCAGCGCCGTAACGAGGTACATGAGTCCAAGGACAACAGCGAGGCCGCCCCCAGCGGTAAGGACGCTGCCAGCGCCCATGACGAACAGCTCCGCGAGCAAGTCAGCGCCGCCAGTCTCCTGTAGTGCGGTACCAAGCGGGATGACGCCGGCGAGCAGGAAGATGACATCCCACTGGACGGCGTCGTACAGCTCCGGGGGGCGGAGACAGCCAGTGAGCACCATCGCCAGCGCGCCGCCGAGCGCCGAAATGACGATGTGAACCGGCGTCAGCGCCGCGACGCCGACGACAGCAGCGACGATGCCGATAGCGACGGGAATCTTCGACCGCCGGAAATCCGGGCGTGCGACCTCCTGGGCGACGATGAAGTCGTTGTTACGGTTGAGACGGTCGATGCTTTCAGGAGTGGCCTGCACCAGAAGCGTATCGCCGATGCGGAGTGTAACGTGGTCCATTCGTTGGCGGTACAGCTCCTGCCCGTGGCGAAGCGCCAGCACTGTCGCGTCGTAGCGCTGGCGGAAGTTCGTGGAGACGAGTGTCTCGCCAATAAGCGAGGAGCCGGGGGCGACGACAACCTCAACGAGGTTTTTCCGCTCGTTTGCGGTTTCCAGTTCCGCGTCGTCGACCTCGACATCCGGAATGATGTCCAGCCCTTCGACATCGAGGAGGTCGACGAGCGTGTCTCGGTCCGTCCGAACGGCGAAGACATCACCGGCCCGAATGGATTTCTGGCCGAGCGGTTCGAGGAACGTGCGTTTCTCACGGACCAACTGGACGATGTCCACGTCAAACGCCGAAACTCTGAGCGCCTCGTCGACAGTCTGCCCGATGAGCGGGGAGTCTTCGCGAACGACGACCTCGGTGAGATACTCACCCATCTCGAACTCCTCGGTGAGGTCCTCTTCGACCGGAATCCGCGACGGGACCAGATAGCGCCCGACGGTAAGAAGATAAACCGTTCCGATGACGGTCACGATGATGCCGAGCTGGGTGAACTCGAACATACTGAACGGCTGGTCGATCAGTTCCGCCGAGAGCTGCGAGGCGAGGATGTTCGTCGACGTCCCAATGAGCGTCAGCATTCCGCCGAACATCGAAGCATAGGACAGCGGCAACAGTAGTTTCGACGGCGAGAGCTTGCCCTTGTGTGCGATGTCAGTGACCATCGGCAGGAGGATGGCAACGGCGGCAGTGTTGTTGATGAACCCGGAGATAGGCGCGACCAGCCCGACGGTCGCACTGAGCTGTTTCGTTTCGCTGTCTCCGGTCAGCGAGGCGATTTTCGCGCCGAGAATCTGGACGATCCCGGTCCGCTGGACGCCGTCCGAGAGAATGAACATCGCAAGCACCGTTATCGTCGCCGTCGAGGCAAAGCCGGAAAGCCCACGATCCAGCGGCGAAATCCCGTCACCGGCCTGATGTAACACGTACACCGGCTCGGCAATGAGTCCGGCATCAGCCGCCAGAGTCGTTGCTGGCTCGGCCAGCATCAGCGCGACCATAACGGCGATAGCGGTCACATCGACGGGCAGCGCCTCCGTCGCAAACAGCACCAGCGCAGCGACAATGACCGCAAACACGAACAACATCCCCGGCGTGAGAGGTGGCAGCGACACGTCTGGCCCCTGCGCCGCCAGTGACAAAAGGATGGGTCGTTTGCGAGTGGCGACATCCTCACGCGACCCGGAACCGCAGCCGACGTTTATGCCTGTCCGGGCCGAACGTATCATAATGAGCCTTTTCAACGATATCGGTCGGAAAGTCGAGACGCTGAAGCAGGAAGTCGAAAAGGCGTCTGACGACGAGGCCACCCACCAGTGCAGCGAGTGTGAAACGCGCCTCTACACGGATCACGACGAGTGTCCCGACTGTGGGAGCACGGCTGTCCTCCCCCTGTCTGACTAGCAACAGCGGGGAAACGACGGACCGGGACTCACATCGCTCACCGTGCCGGCGCCTCACGACCAAGATCGTCGAGCAGGGCGTCGTAGCTCCGGCCAAACACCGCCTGTTTTCTGAGCGACGTTATCGCGACCTCGAAGACAGGGACTGCGAACTGCCCGGCCGGCCCACCGACGACGACGGCCGCTTCGTGGTCCGTCTCGTCGGTCCAGTCGCCATCGAGGTGCCGGACGAGGACTTCGCCGAAGTAGCCGCCGAGTTCTCGCACGACGCTGGTGAACGCGCGGTCGTCGAACGACGCGTCGCTCCCGAAGGTCGTCTCGGCGAAGCGCTCGTCGTCCCACTCGGCGTCGACTAGGTCGTCAAGCCGCGAAAGCGAGGCCGGCGAGAAATCGAGGTCGTGCTCGCCCCAGAAGTCAGCGAACTCGACAGCGGTGTCGGCGTGGTCCGCCCGGACCGTGCCGGATTCCCACGAGCGGGCCATCGAGCTAGCGGTCGAATCGCTGTCACTGGGTGCAGATAGGTCACTCTCGTCGGTGTCTGCTGTCGCAGCCGTCTCGTCAGCGGTTACGTCCTGTGACGCTGCGTGCTCGCTGGTATCGGTCGCCTTGACATCTGCGACAGGAGCCGATGTGTTGGGACTGTCATCAAACAGCTCCGTGGTGTCAGAGTCCGAAACGGCTGCCGGGGTATCATCGACCCTCGTGTCGGCGATGCCTGCAGGTGACTCATCAGCCGTCGTTTCGGCAGCCGCCTCTGCGTCTGGAACGGCATCTGACAACGCATCCGGCGAGCTATCGCGGGTCGGTTCGTCGTTCATCGATGTGTCGGACGATGTGTCGTCGGCTGTGTCCGTCGCTGCTTCGTCAGCGGCTGTGTCCGTCGCTGCTTCGTCGTCGGCTGTGTCAGTTGCCGCCCGCGCGGGCGTGGTGTCATCGGTTCCATCCTCATCGCGGGAGTCGACAGCCGAGTCTTCGGACGGTGTCTCGGCCGCTGGCGTTTCATCAGAGGAGGACGCTGTGGCACTATCGAACGACGACTCCGCTTCATCGATATACGCAACCGGCTCGTCGGCTGCGGCCGCATCGGTCGTTGTTTCGACAGCATCAGTCGTATCAGCGGCCGGTTCATCCGCAGAATCATCGACGGCTGACTCCTCGACCAGCGTTTCAACTGTTGGCTGCTCATCAGCAGTGTCATCAGCCAACCACTCTGTGGCGGTGTCATCTACTGACCGTTCTGGGGCGGTGTCGTCAGCCGCCGGCCTGTCACTCGGATCGGCAATCGATTCTTCTTCGGTAGCTGCAGTGGCTGGCGGCTCGCTACCAGCACCATCTGACACTGAATCAGTTGTATCGGAATCTGCGCTCTCGTTGCTGTCGGGGTCGTCACTGCCCCGCGGTGGCTCGTTCTCCGGTTCGTCATCAACCGCACTGGCGACGGGCGTGGGGTCGGTGTCGTCCGACCGGGCATCAGCTTCCGACTCGGATTCGACCCGTTTGATGATGCGGGTCGGCTCCGTTTCGACAGCTTGAGACGGCTCAGAATCAGTGGTATCGCCGGCAGGTGCCTCACCTCGCTCGTCCGCCTGTGCATCACCAACACGGCTAACGATCCGCGTCGGCTCGGAGACGACGCTGTCAGCGTTGGTTTCATCTGCCTCCAAATCTGCCCGTCCGTCACCGTCGGGAGTCTGTATGCTATCCAGTGCCAGTTCGGATTCCAGACGTGTCACGACAGCCGCAAACACCGGCTCGTCGCCGAACGAGCGGGCGGCCACGTCGAACACCGCGACGGTCACCTCGTCGTCCGGGCCGGAAACGGTAACGCCCCATCGGCCGTCGGACTGGACCCACTCGCCGTCGTACGCCCGCACGAGGAGTTCACCGAGATAGCTCCCGAACCGAACCGTGTTCTCGGTGTAGGTCGTCGTCCCCGCGGCGTCGCCGACGGTCTCGCCGCCGTAGCTCTCCTCGATGGCCGTATCGAGGCGGGCAAGCGCATCGGGGTCGAATGTCAGCGGGTCCGCGCCATCGACGACGTTCTTGGCGTACTCCCGGAACGTCGTCGGGTCAAGCGCCGCCGTGTCTAGGCGGTCCGGCCCATCGTCGGACGGCCCGTTATCCTTTGCCGTCCGCTCGTCCCCGTCGGTCGACGAGTCATCGCCACCGACGGCACGACGGATCCTATCGAACAGGCCCATGGACACCGGAAGTACGTGCCGCTACAAGAATGTACGCCGAAAGGATATTCAGCCGACAGGTTGGACGGGCGCGGACCGCTCAGTGCTCGTCGCGTAATTCCATGTCGGCGACGATTTCGTAGGGATGCTGTCCCTTGCGGATGCCGTCGAGCAACTGGAAAGACTCGTCGGGCGCGAGGAAATGCCGGGTCACAGCCCGGCCAAGCGGCGTCGGCGAGAGGCCGTCGATAAACTCGTATTCGAGCAGTTTCCCCAGCGCGTGTTTCGTCGGCACCTCGCCGACCATCCGGTCGTTGAGCCGCTTGGCCTGCTTGCCGGCGACGGTGACGTTAGCCAGCGTCTCTTCGACGGCTGCGCCCTCGTCGTAGCGGGTGATGACCGGCTCCATCTCGCCTTTCAGCAGCTTGAACGCCACTTCGTCTTCGGTCATCTCCATGCTGTTGTGGTACGAACAATCAGGCTCGACCAGCATGTAGACGGTCCCCTTGTCGTGGTAGTCCGGGCGGCCGGCCCGGCCGAGCATCTGGCTGAACTCCTGGACTGTGAGCCATTCGATACCCATCGCCAGTGAGTCGAAGATGACCTGCGAGGCGGGGAAGTCGACTCCGGCAGCCAGCGCCGCCGTCGTCACGACCGCTGCGAGGTCCTGATCGGCGAACTGCCGCTCGACCCGCTGGCGCTTCCGGTTGTCCAGTCCGGCGTGGTACGGCGCAGAACTGTACTCCAGTTTGCGTGAAATCTGGTGACAACGCCGCCGAGAGTTCGTGAAGATGATAGTCTGGCCGCGGTACCCCTTGCTCGACTTGTTGTCGAAGGCCCGCTTGACGAGCTTCTTTTCGGTCTCGATCTTCTCGCGGCCGTCGGCGAACGTGACGTGGCGCTCGATTGGAACCGGTCGCTCCTCGAATTCGATGAGCGTCGCCCGGAGCTGGTCGGCCAGCTGTCCGGGGTTGCCGACCGTCGCCGAGAGATAGATCCATTGCGTGTCGCCGCTATCCGGTGCGCCACCGGACTCGCAGTAGTATTTGAGTCTGGAAATCAGCCCGTCGAGCCGGTGGCCCCGCTCGTCCTCCCCGAGCGTGTGGACCTCGTCGATGACGACGGTCCCAACAGTACCGAGGTCCTTGCCGGTCCGGAGCGCGTGGTCGATGCCCTCGTAGGTCCCGACGATAACGTCGGCTTCGGGGTCGAAGCGCCCGCCTTCGTCAGCAATGCGGCTCGCGCCAACGCGCAGCGACACGTCGACCATGTCGCCGTAGCGGTCCTGAAACTGCTCGTATTTCTGGTTCGCAAGGGCGACCAGCGGGACGAGAAACAGCATCGTACCCTTGTTGTTCAGGACGCGGTCGATGCCGGCCATTTCGCCGATGAGCGTTTTCCCCGTCGCCGTTGCGCTCACGACGAGCTGGTCGCGGCCCTCCGTGGCCCCGTGCTCGACGGCGAGACTCTGGACCGGGAGCAGTGTATCGAACCGGGATTCGAGATGCTCCTGCATCCCGGGATGGAGGTCCAGCGAATCGACGCGAACGGGGTCGACCTCGTCGACGGTGGCCGAAATCTCGTCGAACTTCGTCAGGTCCGGGTCCAGTTGGCCCGACAGGAGGTTCGTCACCCGGTCGAGGTCCTGCACTTCGAGCAGCAGCTCTTCGAGCCGGTCGCGAGCGTCGCCGCCGATGTTTCCTTTGTAGGCGAGTTCGCGGTCGAGTTGCTGGCGAGCGCACTCCGGACAGATTGTCTCGTTGTCGGTCTCGATAGCCGTCTCGCTGGTAATCGGTGAGTAGCGCCCGTCGGAGGCACACAGCCGGCAGGTCCGGACGACCTTGGCCTCAATCTGGTAGGCATCGAGCATCTCTCGGACGCGCTCGCGTGCACGCGGAGCAGTCTGCTCTGAAATACGAATGCGGGCCGCACGGCGAGCGAGGTCGACGAACTGGTCGGGCGAGCGAAGCTCCTCGCTGGTCCCGTCCTTGACACGGAGCCGACGCGGGCGGGGGCCGGCGTCGGTCTCTTTCAGTTCGAGGATTCCGTGGAAGAGCCGCTCGCCGTCCCGGTGGGCGGCGACGCGGAACTCCTCGCCGTGTTCGTGGAGGAACAGGGTCTCTACCTGTGCGGCCTGCTGTGACACAATTATCTAGTGGCGACTGCGCTACTTGAGCGGTTCGGACTAGCTGTGAGCGGGACGAATCACGCGGCTACGGTTTCGAACAGCCAGAAAGCCCCGAGCCGCTGGACTACTGCGACTCGCTGCGCTCCTCGGTCGTTGCACTCCCTGCGGTGCTTACGTCGTCTCGAACGCCCAGCGGCTCGCCTCTTTCGGTCCCACCCGGCCTGGATTGGGTAGTCGGCTCTGTGTTGGGCGCTCTGGTGCTCAGTTGTTGCTACGCCTGTGGTAGATGCACATGCTAGCAGTCACTCTTGCAGTTTGATTTCGTCATCGCCGGCGGGAACCGCACAGAGAAACGCGCCCGGTTCGTCGCCGTCGTTACGATACCAGTGGACAGCGCCAGCGGGGATATGGAGGCTGTCGCCCGCCCCGACGGCGTACTCATCGCCCTCGATGCCGACGGTGTACCGGCCAGCAAGGACGTATTGCTCGTGTTCGATGTCGTTGGTGTGTTTCGGCACGCTGCCGCCGGGGGCGAGCGTGAAGCGACGGATTGCGAGGTTGCCGCCGCCGCTCTCCTCGCCGATGAGGACGCCCTTTTCAAGCCCGTCAGCTGCGTCGACGGCCTCGTACGCAATGTCGTCCGCGCGGCGAATCAGTGGGTCGCTCATGTGCGGTCCATCGCGGGCTCGGCGCAAAGGCGTACCGGCGGCGGTGACCATGGCAGTCCCGCCAAGGGGGCTTAAGACCGTCCCGCGTCAACCTCCCGATATGCGCCGGTTTCGCATCGGAAGCGCGTTTGGAATCCCCATCCAGTTGGACCTGACGTTTCTCCTCGTGCTACCGCTGTTCGCCTGGATTATCGGGACACAGATCGAACAGACGACTGAGCTGTTGAACAGGACGTTGAACGCCGGGCTGGACGCGGCCGTCCTTACCGACGGCGCGCTCGTCTGGGTACTCGGCATCGGTGCGGCCCTCGGCCTGTTCACCGGCGTCGTCCTCCACGAACTCGGCCACTCCCTCGTCGCTATCCGCTATGGCTTCCCGATCGATTCCATCACGCTCTGGCTGTTCGGCGGCATCGCCCAACTCAGCGAGATGCCCGAAGACTGGAAACAGGCGCTTGTCATCGCCATCGCCGGCCCCATCGTCAGCATTGCTGTCGGCGCTGTCTGTTACGTCGCGTTCCAGATTCTCCCGAGCGGCGCGGCAACAGCCATCGAATCGGCACGGTTCATCCTCGGCTATCTCGCGCTAATGAACATCGCGCTGGCGGCGTTCAACATGCTCCCGGGCTTCCCGATGGACGGCGGCCGTGTCCTGCGTGCGCTGCTCGCCCGCCGGCGGTCCTACGCCCGAGCGACGACAATCGCCGCCGAAGTCGGGAAGATATTCGCCGTCTTTCTCGGCCTGTTTGGCATCTTCGTCCTCGGGAATATCTTCCTCGCCGGGCTGGCGTTCTTCATCTACATCGGGGCGGCGGGCGAGTCCCGCCAGACCTCGATGCGGGCCGCGTTCGAGGGCGTCACCGTCGCGGACGTGATGACCCCAGCGGACCACGTCACGACAGTCGCCGACGATATGTCTGTCCGGGAACTCATTCAGACGATGTTCAGGGAGCGCCACACCGGCTATCCGGTCAAGCGCAGCGGCGAGGTCGTCGGCCTCGTCACGCTCGAAGACGCCCGCGCCGTTCAGGAAGTCGAGCGCGAGGCCTACACCGTCGGCGACGTGATGACGACGGAAATCATCACAATCAGTCCGGAGACCGACGTGATGGACGCGCTGACCTCGCTGCAGCAGAACTCCGTTGGTCGCCTGCTCGTCACTGACGAGGACGGCTCCTTCGAGGGACTACTCACCCGGTCTGACATCATGACAGCACTTTCGATTATCAAATCAAGCAGCGACTACACCGCCATCGGCGAGTCAGAAACCGAGACCGTCCGGCCGGAATCAAGAATCGAGCGGTAGCGGTCACTTCTCGGCGAGATACGACATCGCCGCCTCGTCGGAGACCTGCTCGAACTGCTCGTAGTACTGGCCGACAGCGCGAAACGCCGACGGCCTTTCCAGACAGACCACTTCGTCGACCAGCGCTTCGAGGTCCGACATCGCCCGCGGCGAGGCCACCGGGACCGCGAGCACGAGTCGTTCGGGGTCCGCCTGTCGAATCTGCTCGATACAGGCCCGCGCCGTTGCCCCCGTCGCCACACCATCGTCGACGAGGCAGACTCGCTTCCCGGTAAGTGTCGGCGACGACTCCGAACTGCGGTAGCGCTGGGCCTTCTGCCGAGCGGCTTCCGCCATCTCCGCTCGTGTGCTCGCAACGTAGTCACGGGGTATCTCGCGTTGCTCGATGACATCGGTGTTGAGCCAGACCGCTCCGTCCGCGGCGACGGCGCCGATAGCGTACTCGGGGTTGTTCGGTGCGCCGATCTTCTTTGCGACCGCGATGTCTAGCGGCGCGTCCAGCGCGTCGGCGACGGGCCGCCCGATTGGCAGCCCACCGCGCGGAATTGCGAGGACGATGTCGACTGTGATGTCCCGCTCACGCAACGCCTCTCCCAGCCGCTGTCCAGCAGCCTGCCTGTTCTTGAACGTCGGGGAGCGGTTGCGTCCCATACTAGTTAGTTCGCTGTCGAGATGCAAATATTTCCGCATTCGAACGGCTGCTGGAGCAACCGGCGTGGTCATCGCAGTCAACGGACTACATCACTCGTCAGACAGCGCCGCAGCAATCGCTTCGAGTTCCCCCTTCCGGAAGGGCTGTTCCGCGTCCGCCGGGTCATCGTCGTCCCGCTCGCCGATTTGCCGGAGGATTCCCGCCCGCATCTGTGGTTTCGACGGCAACCGGTCGGGGTCGATATCGTACCCGACAGCCCCGCAGATAGCCGCCAGAGCTTCCTTGGTAAAGGCCGTCGAAACCGGGCGTTCGTACCGCCCGACAGCCTCGCGAATCTCGTTCCGCAGTTCGTCAACGGTCGGTGACATACGCCTACTGGCGGCCGGACTGATTGTGTAGATTCCGGTCCGATTACACCGTCGTGCCGCCTGCGACGGGGGCTTCCACCCGGGAGATACCGGCCCGCCAGCGCAACTCCGCCCGCGAAACGTGACCGAACTCGGCTCGACGATGACAGCCCGGACACAGCGAGACGACGTTGTCCAGCGTGTGTGCGTCCCGGACGGCGAGCGCTGGCATCACGGCGAACAACCGAACCGGCACGATGTGATGGACGTCCGGGTTCCGACCCAGTTCGTCGGAATCAGTGCCACACAGCACGCAAGCGTGGTCGTCCCGCACCAGGGCTTGCTCGCGTACTGCCCGCCATCCCGGCCCGTAGTCGCCGACGCCACCGCCGCGCCAGTTCGGATGGCCGTCACCAGTGAACGCCTCGGAGAGCCACGCGGCGTGGCAGTCGCGGCTGCAAAGGACGACTTCGCCAGTCACGTCGCTGGGATATCGCTCGACGGGGCTATCACAGATAGAACAGTCAAGCTTGAGCTTTCCACCACTCCAGTTCGGGTTGTCAGCCCCGGAAATCTGTCGCGTGTGTCGCCACTCGGCGTCCTCGACACAGTCCGGACAGTAACACCCCTCCTTCTCGGATGGGTAGTACTCGAAAGTCGTGCCGCAGTTGTCACAGGAAGTCTCCTCTTTTGCATCGGAGTAGTTCGGGTTGTCAGCCCCAGAAAAGGAGACTGCAGCGTCGCGGCACTCGCCAGAGCAGTAGCGTTTCTCGTATTCAGAATGAAATGTATCCGAGCAACGATCACACTCCCGGTTTGGCAGGCGTTCGCCGTGCGTGCTGCTGTGGTGAACCCCGAGGCCGCGTTTAGAGTCGAACGTCCGGTTACATGAGGGACAATCGTGGATTACCATTGAAAAATAGCACTCCCTGACACTTCATAAAGAACCGGGACCAAAATGAAAATGAAAACCTACGAAACGCTGAAAGTATCGAAATAAGCGGGTAAAAGGTCTAAGTCCGGGCGCGGGAATTGAACCCGCCTCTTAGCCACCACAAGGCTAAAGGATGCCACTACCCCAGCCCGGACACGCTATTGAAGCAACTATAGATATTCCGCTGGAACAGAAATACGTTACGAATCTGGAAACCAGTGAGTCGTGAGAGCGCGTGACAGCGGTGGCACGGCGGTTCGGGGTTGGCTTCGAAACCCATCAGGTGCTTCGAGACGCTTTTACACAGGCGACACGTATGGAAGGGCACGCGTGGCCATCACGGACAAGATTTACGTCAAGAACCACCAGCAACTCGCCTCCCAGCTAGAGACGAGTTTCCCGAAAGGGGCGTTCAAGGGGGCGACGCTGGACATCCTCTTTCAGGGCGAGGGGCTGGCAAAGCTCGACGAAGCCTCCAGAGAGCGAGTTCTGGATTTCGCGGAGGATTTCCTGGACTGTGACTGTGAGGCCAACCCCCACTGTGGCTGTGCTGAGCGGAAGTTCATTTCGTACCTGCTGGAACTGCGCGAGCAGGGGATGGGGCCGGACGCAATCGTCGACGTGATGAGCGATGACTACATGCTGTATGCCTATCCGGGCGACGTGCTGTCCTTCCTCGATAACTCCGTCAGAACGTTAGAAGCCGTGGAAACTCTGGCCGACGTCGATGGGCGCGACGACGTGGCCGAAGACGTACAACAGAAGCGCCAGCGGTTACTCTAGGTCGTCGAAGCTGCCGATGCGATAGGAGGCGTCCTCCTCTTCGCCCTGGTCGAGGTCTTCGAGGTGAATGACCTCGTCTTGGTCCATCTCGTCGAGTTGCTGGCGGAGTTTGGTGACGTAACGCTTGTGTTCTTCCAGTTGTTCGCGGAGGTGTTCGGCTTCGAGTTCGAGTCGCTCGTGCTCGCGGACGAAGCTCTTCGGAACTTCGACTTTCGGCGGGAAGCTCTCGGTACTAGTCTCGGTTGCGTCGTCCTCGAACTCGTGTTCCGGCGCGACCTTCACCTGACCGTCGTGGGAAACAAGCGTGTCGACGTAGTCACGAAAAACTGCGGACAGCGAGATATCGCGCTCCTCGGCGATTTCGCGGAGGGTTTCGAATTTGTCCTCGCTGACGCGAAAGGAGATAGTCTTGTTTTTGTTGCCCATAGTTATGTACTGTTTTAGCAGCAACGTATTTAATCGTTTGTCAGACGCTACCGGACCGGTCCCTTGGTGGCCGTCTCTGACGACAGTCGAACCGCTGTGATTTAACCGCCGGCCGACCTCGGTATCGGCAGAGATGGCGACAGACATCGACGCAACTGGCCACCACTTCGGTATCATCGTCAGCAATCTGGACCGCGCGGTCGAGTTCTACCGGGACGTGCTGGGGCTTGACGTAGTGACTCGCTTTTCCGTCGGTGACAAGGCGTTTGGAGCCGCTGTCGACATTGAGGGAGCCAGCGCCGAACTGGTCCACCTCGACGCCGGCAACGTGCGTCTGGAACTGGCGACCTACGAACCCGAGGGCGAGGAAATGCCCGACCCCGACCTCAATCGCCCGGGGGCGACCCATCCCGGTCTGGAAGTCGACGACCTCGACGCCGTCGCCGACCGCTTGCCCGACGACGTTGAGACGCTCAGCGGCCCGCAAACGACCGAAAGCGGGACGACTATCATGTTCGTCGTCGACCCAGAGGGGAACCGAATCGAGCTACTGGAGCCGTAGCAGCGGACCACTCACCAGCAGCAAAAATAGACGACTGCGCCGCGGTCAGTCCGCGCTGGCTTCGGCCTGCTCGTCCTGCAGACTCTCCAGCGCGCCGACGACCGACTGCCGATAGTTCTCGATTGACAGTTGGTCGTATTCCTCGTCAGCCATCGAGATATACTCGTCAGTGGCCGGGTCCTCCATGTCGGCTTCCTTGTACCGCTTGACCCGGTCAAGCGTTCGCTCGGCCGTTTCGACGACCCAGCGGTCCCGCGTCGCTTCGTCGACCTTCGAGATGGACTCGGGGCGAATCGAGACGTTCACTTCGCCCTCGTCGGTCTCGTAGGTGCGTGGCTTGCCGACGACAGCGACGTAGGCCGGCGGTTCCAGTTCGCGCAGCATCGACGCCGCGTCGGGCTGGTACTGCCCGGCGTACATGAAGAACGTGTCGCCGTTGGGGTCGACGACTCGTCCCTGCCAGTACTCGCTGTCCTCGCCAACATCCTCGGTCTCGGTGAGGGTGCCGACCAGGAACACGCGGTTGGCGCGCTGGCCGGTCGGCAAGAGGACGTACACCGGCGCGCGGTCGTCGTCGGATTCCTTGAACGTGTAGCTTGCGTCGTTGAACTCGCGTGCGAAGACGCGCCGTGCGACCTCGCGGGTGGGTGTACTCGCCATTTAGATCGACCTCGCTTTGATGAGAATCTCGTCTGCATCCACGGCCCCGGTCAGTCGCTCCTGCTCGTCGGCGAGCAAGTAGCGGCCAAACGTCGGACCGCGGACGCGGTAGTACCGGCCGAGGATTTTCTGTCGCATCTCGTCGGCGACAACGGTGGTGTCGAGCGCGTCCATCGCCATCTCCTTCGCCTCTTCGAGGGCGATGCCGGTCAGCTCCTCGGTCGCGTCCTCGTCGAAGATGACCTCGGTGACCTCCTCGCCGTCGTCGAGGACGCCCTTGATTCGGAGGTCGAACTCGCCTTCAACCTCGCCGTGTTCGCTACAGCGGCCGTTCTGGAGGACGCGCGTGCAGTCGTCCTCCGGACAGCGCTTGATGAGCCCGGAGCCCGACTGGATGTCAACCAGTGCGCCGTCGGCCTCGACGCTGTCGTCGCCGACCTCAATTGCCTCGTCAAGTTCCTCGATAGTGGTCGTCCGGTTGAGCTTCACCGAAAAGCGACCCTGGTACTCGTCGGTAACGACGTTGCGCAGGGCGTAGGACTTGCCTTCTTCGAGCGACGGAAGGTCGGACTTCGACCACTTCGTGAACTTGATCGTGCCCGTTTCATCGCCCAGCAGGCCGACCTGCGCAACGGCGTCGGCGCGTGGCTCCCAGAGTTCGACGACCGTCGCGCGGACATCGACCCACTCCTCGGGGGCGTCGACATCAGCGACGTTCACCTGCTCGTTGCCGCCGCCATCGCCGCCACCTAGCTGGTCGCGGTCCATGCCAGCCTCGTCAAGGTACGTGTTGACGACACTCCGGCGGGCCTCACTGATGGGGACCTGATAATCGTTCACCAGCGTATCGAGACGTTCGATAACGTCGTCGACGTCGATCTCTAGCTGGTCGGAAAACTGCTCGTGTATCTCTGTCGCGTGGGTACGCAGATCTGACTCAGTCATTGGCTTTCACTGTCTCCGCCTGGTTTTCGTTGGGAGACAATCGACGGTTGGTCGCCTTTGGTTATAAATACTCGCCCAGCGGAGTGAAAGTGAATGTGGATATCGGACCCCCGAAGTCACGTCGTGCGAGCCACGCGAGAAGATTGATTTGTGGCCGGACACAACGGTCAGTATGGCCGACGACGACCGACTCGCACGGTTCATCCGGGATACCTTGCGGTCGGCCGAGCAGCAACTCTCCGATGCGAAGAAGGCCTACAAGAACGGCAAGCGGTCGGCAGAAGCCGGCCTGCCCAGAGATGAGGAAGGACGGGCCCGAATCGTCTGTCGCCGCCACGCCGAGTACCGCGCGGTGTCGATGGACGAGCAACGGCGGCCAGTGTGCTACGACGCAGAAAGTCCGGACTGTCAGGGCTGTGTCGAAGACATCAGGGACGGGACGATAGAAACGTGGTAACTCGCTGACGGCAGTGGGTTCGGCTGGTCTCCGCCTCGGTCGCCAGTACAACATTTTAGCACTGGCTGGGCAAAGCCCGAGTATGGAGCGACCAATCGTCGCGCTCGTTCTGGCCGGCGGCACCGGCACGCGCCTGTATCCGGCGAGTCGGAGCGACCGCCCCAAACAGTTTCTCTCCTTCGGGGAAGACGAATCACTACTCGCCGAGACTGTCAGTCGGGTCGGGTTCGCCGACGAGACCTACGTGCTGACTCGGGACTCGTTCGCCGACGGGGTCCGGGAGCACGTCCCGAATGTAGCAGTGTTGACAGAACCGGAACCGAAAGACACCGGGCCGGCACTGGCGTATGCGGCCCACCGCATCCGCGAGCAGGTCGGCGACTGTGTTCTGCTGTGTCTGCCGAGCGACCACCGGATTTCGGGGCCGTTCGAGACGGTCGCACGGACGGCCGCGCGGGTCGCAGTGGAAACCGAGGGGCTCGTCACCGTCGGTATCGAACCGGACCGGCCGGCGACCGGCTACGGCTACATCAAGCCCGGACCGTCCGAGAACGGCTTCGCGCCGGTCGAAACGTTCCACGAGAAACCCGACCGGGAGACCGCGACGGAGTACGTCCGGGAGGGATTCTACTGGAACGCCGGCCTGTTCGCGTGGGCGCCGACGGCTCTCCTGTCCGCCGCAGCGTCCTCGCCGCTTGCACCCATGGTCGAGCGACTCGACGACGGGGACCACGACGACGCCTTTGCCGCTGTTGACCCAGTGAGCATCGATTACGCTGTGCTCGAAGACGCGGAAAACGCCTTTGTCGTTCCGGCGGCGCTTGACTGGGACGACCTGGGGTCGTGGGATGCCTTCGAGCGCGTCCTCGACGGCCAAGACGGAAACGCGGTGCTGGGTGAGGCAGTTAGTATAGACGCCGACGGGAACGTGCTGGCGAGCGACGGCCACATCAGCGCCGTCGGCGTCGAAGACCTCGTCGTGGCGTCATTCGACGACCGGACGCTCGTGGTCCCAAAAGAGGAGGCCCAGCGGGTCCGAGAGGTGGTCGGGGAACTGCGCGACGACGGGCGGTTCTGAGCGGCCCGGCGGCCGGAACTGTTAGCTCTGCATCGCCCCGCCGTCGACGGGCAGGGCCGTTCCAGTGACGTATGAGGACCGGGGCGAGGAGAGGAAGGCGACGACATCCCCGAGCTCTTCCGGTCGGCCGACACGCTGCAGCGGGGCATCGGCCCAAGATTTGATGCCCTCTTCGTAAGAGTCGTACTCGCCACGCTCGACGGCTGCTTCGACGAGTTCCTCGATACGTGGTGTCTCGTGTGCGCCGGGGAGGACGGCGTTGACGCGGACTTCCGGCGCAAACTCGTTAGCCTGTGTCTTCATCAGGCCGATAACAGCGCGGCGGACAGCGTTCGAGAGCACCAGGTCGTCAATGGCTTCCCGGACAGAACGGGAGGTGATATTGACGATGGTGCCGGCATCGGAGTCCCTGAGGTGTGGGTAGGCGGCCCGGGTGGTCCAGACGACACTCATCACGAGCAGGTCGTAGGCGCTGTACCACTCTCGCTCGGTCGTCTCCATGAACGGTCCGGGGGCCGGACCGCCAGCGCTGGTGACGACGTGGTCGAGGCCGCCGAAGCTGTCGACAGTTTCCTCGACGAGTGCCTCGATCTGGTCGGGGTCAGTAATATCGGCCTCGACGGCCAGTACGTCGCCGTCGCCGACCGCTTCGAGCCGGTTCCGTGCCTCGTCGACGTGTTCCGGCGTCCGGCCACAGACCGCTACGTTGGCACCGTCCGCAGCGAGGGCTTCGGCGCTCGCAAGTCCGAGTCCGCTCGTTGCGGCGGTACACAGCGCTGCGTTGCCATCGAGTTCGAGGTCCATATCCACAGGAAGGACCGACTGGCTCAAAGAAGTCCCGCTCGCAAACTGTCCAACCGGTGTGTCCTAGCTGCCCCAGAAGTTGTCCCGACTCCCGAGACGCCGGCCGTCATCATCAGCACTGTCGTCCGTCTCGTCAGCGTCGGCGTCGTTTTCTTCGGCTTCAGACTCGGAGAGGTCCTCGTCCATCTCCAGTCGCTCGACTTCCTCAGCCCGGGCGTGGTTCGAGTGAACGTTCGTCACCTTGACCAGCGAGCGAGCCGGGGGCAGGACGCCGTCAACCATGATGATGAAGCCGTCCTCGGTCCGACCGACACCGGCACCGCTCTCATGGATGTCCTCAACGTCGACAGTGACTTCCTCGCCCATCTTGACCGGCTGGCTCTTGAGCTCCGAGATCGGCTGGTTGTAGTGATTGCACCACTCGGCGCCGCCACGGTCGCCGTAGTGGGTACAGCCCATCCCCTGAATTCGTTCGGTGAATTCGGGACAGTCGTCTGCGAGCGGACAATCGGCCATATCAGGGGATAACGTGGCCGCTGGCAAAACGCTTGCGACCCCGTGTCCGAGGCGCACAGCCTGTTATTACGTTTGAGATTTTCACCGGCACACACTTTACCGCCACTCGCTGGTTGTCGCGTAGCACTCGGCAACACCCAGAGCTATGAGAACGCAGCTGTTTGCAGGACTGGTCTGTCTCCTTCTGGTTTGCACGTCTCCGGTCGCCCTCGGTATCGAATCCGGGCCACCAGCGCAGGGCAGTGCCGACCACGACAGGTCGATTGCTGTTCAGTACACACTCGACAGAGAGCCGAACAAGACCGGCCGGGTGCGGGTAACCGCGACGATTGAGCGACCACGGCACGTCACCGGACTGTCGGTACGGACGCCGGGGGAGGCGACAGTCCTCCAAGCCGACGGACTCCAGTCCGATGGCGACCGCTGGCGTGTCAGCGGTGATACTGAGAGAGCACGACTGACCTACACCGTGCCGGTCGGACTCTCGACAACGTTCGGCCAGCGGACCGCTGACACCCACAACTGGACGCTGCTTGCCAGACAGGAGGTGTCACTGCGTGCCCGCTGGCGTTGGCACGTTGGGCCGCGGCCCACGTGGAACGAGTCGCTCGCACTCGCACCCGGGCAAAGCGGTGTCGCCGGGCGTACGGCCGCCTACATCGGCCCCCACGAGACAGAAACGAGAACGGTCGATGGCGACCGAATCACGCTCATCGTCCCAGCGGCTTCGGACCTGCGACCCAACCGAACCGCCGTTCTGGACGCCATCAGCCATGCAAAGCGTGTCTCGACCGCCGGAAGGGACCACGACCACATCCGCGTGTTTGTCGCGCCGAACGAACTCGCACCGGGCGGATACACCCCGTCGAACGGCGCGTCGGATGTCATCGTCAACGCCGGCGAACCCGTCCGGTCCCCGGTCAACGTCTGGGTCCACGAATACCGCCACACGCGACAGACCCTCGAGACGACACCGGCGATGGACTGGCTCAGCGAGGGAAGCGCGGACTACCACACCGCGGCCCTCACGTACAGCACGGGCGGCATCGATGCAGACCAGTTCCATGAGCGGGTGACGACCGAGCGCCACGAAACCGCCGATCTGACACAGCCCGACGCATGGGCGGGACCGGGCGCACAGTACCACAAGGGAACACGTGTCGTCGCGGCCATTGACGCCCATCTCCGGCAAGCAACCGATGGCACCCGGACGTTCGAAGCGGTCCTCGACAGGCTGACCCGACACGACGACCGCATCACTCTCGCGCTGTTCGCCGAGACGGTGTCGGCTGTCGCCGGAGATGAACTCAATGCGTTTGTTCGACAGGCTGTCACTGGCACCGCGCCGTCGGTCCCGGTCGAGGTGCTCACTGACCGTGACCTGCGGCGAAGCGGCGCAGCAGATACGACCGGCCGGCGGACGAATTTCGCGCCGTCGGGCGATAGCAGTGCGACCACAGCGACCACCGCCGGCGACGGTCCCAGACGCGCCGTCGATACCACGCGGCCCGTCACGGACCGCCACGGGGAGTGGACCGTGCTTGGGACGCTCGGCCTGCTGTCTCTGTTGCTGGTTCGTCGTCAACGACTGTAGCGCGTCCATAATCGCCCGCTTTGAGAGTGTCGCCGCAGGCATCACGTCCGAGCAGCAGCGCGACGGTCGATGCCAAATCTGTTTTTCCACAACAATCATGCCGACTGCGTACCTGTCACTCGACAATGGCATCACAGTCTATTTTCGAGCGGATCGGCGGTCGCGACGCGGTCGACGCGGTGGTCTCGGATTTCTACGACCGCGTACTCGACGACCCGCTGCTCGAACCGTACTTCGAGGAAACCGACATGGACCAGCTCCGCAGCCACCAGACTCAGTTCATCAGCACCGTTGCCGGCGGCCCGGTCGACTACGACGGCGACGATATGCAAACCGCCCACGAGGGCATGGGGATCACCGAAGACGCGTTTGCCAGCGTTGCGACCCACCTCGAAGCCGCGCTCCGGGCGAACGGCGTCCCCGACGACGACGTCGAAGCGATTCTCACCGAGGTCGCCGCAATGAAAGACGATATCGTTGAGGCGTAGCCGGCCGCCGCGGGTCAGACACGGGCCCACATAGTGTTGGAGTCGGAGGCTGAAGCTGATTATGCAGCGAAACACAGTGTTGCTGTCGTCCTGTCCCAGCAAATGGGGACCATGACAGTGCAGGGATTTTACCCAGATGTTCAAAACAGTAGCTGGGTGTGAAAATGTCACTGTTACATACGTGTTGCCGGGGAATCCGTGCGTGTGGAGGGGACGAAACCAGTGCCATCCCCCAAGTCGGGTTGCCATGCCTCTGACAAGTCATGCAAACTGACGCGGTACTGGTAGTCGTGTTCCCTTCACTGTAATACTGCAAAGGGCGGGTCGCAGAGTTCGTCTCGGCGGGAATTGGCTCTGCTAGAACGGACAGCAGGTGGTGTCGGCACTTCTTATTTTCAGTTACAGATAACGGGCACGGTGGGATTCGAACCCACGACCGTCGGATGTCTTCCCCCGATGGCAGCGCCAGCGGAGATAGAAGTCCGACGCTCTATCCGGACTGAGCTACGTGCCCTCGATATCGTGTATTTCCGGCGGTGACAAAAGAAATGCGGAACACGGTCGCCGGTCAGTGATCAGAATCGAGGTCTTCTTCGACATCGTCGGCCGTCGTGATAGCGTTCACGTTGCCAGTCTGAACCGCAGTCAGGCCATCCAAGTCACAGAGGGCGTCAATTTCGTCCTGTGTCGTTGAGACCAGCAGGTCGTCGAACTGGAGGTGGCGCTCGACGGTCGCGCCGGCGGCCTCCGCAGCGGCGGCGACGCGCTCAGGGTCAGCATCGTCAGCCGTTTCGAGAACCAGATCGACGGGCTCGCCGTCGAGTGGGTCCGCGCGCAGACTCTCGACGGCACGGGAGACGTACATTACTCGGATGAGGGACCGCCGGGGCCTTGATTGTGCTGTTCGGCGCGGTCGAAGCGGGCCTCCGCGACAGCGAAGCCTAAGGTACTGACCAGCCCGAGCAGCGTCCCACCAGTGAGCATTATCGCGAGGTATTCCAGGTCCTGCACCCCGAGGAAAAAGGCGCTGACAGCGTGTAACACGAGGGCGATCGAGAGGACGTAGAAGGGAGCGTTGAGATACCGCCAGCGGAAGCTCCCGTCGAGGTACTCGTCGGTCACGCGGCCGAGGCTGGAGGTGATGCCGGCGGCGGCGAACCACTGAATCGCGCCGGAGACCAGCGACGCGATGACTTCGAGGGCGTCGGGGTCCGTCTGGCGTTCGAGTTCCTGAACGCCGCTGACGCCGCCGATAGCGAGCAGTGCAGCCGCGACGACATAGGTGATGATCGTGACGCGACCGGCGTACAGTCCGGCGGTCGTTCGCTCAACGGCTTCGTCCAGTATCTTCTCAGCGCCGAGGCCCCGTGCGAGGATGTAGAGCCCAAGCAAGCCAGAGATGACGCCCAGCGCGGAACCGGGGTACCCCAGCGCTTCGACGGCGATTGTCAGCGGGTAAATCAGCAGGAGGATGCCCAGCGGAACCAGTATCGTCCCGCGGGTCTCCGGGTCGTCGAGCACCTGCTTGATGGTGTAGTACATCGATTCGAGGTTCTGGGCCTGTCGGACGACGACGCGACGAACGCCGTCAATTTGGACCCGCGAGCGGATAACGGGGACCACCGACTCGTCCTGTGCGCCGTCGGTGACCAGCAGCGCCCGCACATCCTCGCTGGCCGCCAGTGACGCGAGAACGGTATCGACCTCCTCGCCGACTGCCCGGTTAGCGGCGACATCGCTTCCGTCGACGCCGGTGACGGCTGCGACTTCGACCGGCTCGTCGGTGATGTCGTCATAGATGTGGACGCCCTCGAACAGGACGTTCACATCGGAGTCTTCCGGGTCGTTCGAGGCCAGCGCCACGGCTGCGTCTACGACGGCATCGCGCCCGATGACTGGCGTGTCGATGCCGGTCTTGCGGCCGAGGTCGTCGTCGAGGTCGATACACAGCACCAGCAGCATCTATCGGCGCTACGCCGCCTGTGTTTAACTTCTTTCGGGACCGCTCACCCGGATTCCGGGAGCCTGTCTCGGGTCCGACGCTCGACGAGCAGCAGCGCCGCGAGCCCGAGGATGATGAGCGTGTAGGCTGCGGCGGCGGTGAGCGCGGCCTGTTCGGAGCTGTACTCGCCGGTGCGGAAAATGATAGCTTTCCGGACCATCGCGATGACGCCCGTGTAGATAACCAGACGGACGATGCGGCGCGTTTCGCTTTCCTGCGTGTACGCGACAACGGTCTGGTACACCTCGACGATAATGAACAGGAGGAGCGCCGTGTCGATGAAACCGACGACGACTAGCGGGTCGGTGATATCGCCACGAAGCGCGCTCTGGAATATCTGGAGTGTCAGGTCGAAGACGCCGATAGCAAAGAGGAGAACCAGCACTAGCGCCGCGATGACCTCGACGTACCGGATGAGCGACTCGCTGACCCCCAGCACTCTATCGTCGAACGACTCCGCTTCCGGCAGTGGCCCGCCCACGGGGTCAGCATCCTCGTCATCCATACACACAGAACGGGCCCCAGCC
>NZ_JAAOHT010000130.1:0-4565 GCF_011440255.1 Haloarcula sp. JP-Z28
TAGTGGTTCTTGCATTCGGCTTCGTTCAGGCGGTGAACTCCGCAACACTGCGGTATGGCCGGGTACTGCTCGGAACCACCACCGCGTTTGCACTTCTCGTGGCAGTGCCACTCACGCTCTCGCTCCCGATTAGTCGTGGGCTGTCTGCGTTTTTCATTGCCTTCCTCGCGGGCATCACAGCATATAACGCTCACGTGACAGGGCCATTCGAGCGGCGTCTGGTACTGCCTCTCCAAGCAGTCGTGTTCGTTCCAGCGGTGCTCGTGGCTCGGCTGTTCGCCACACCGGAACCGAAGGGCATCCCACAAGAACTCACGCTTCCAGTGATACTGATAGGCGTGTTCGTCGTGTTGGTCGGCTTGGGGATCGGGCGCTGGTATGCGGTTGACAAACCTGACGAGTCCGAGGTCCTGTCGGCATCCGTTCTGTCGGGAGGTGACTCATGAGCACGACTGCATACGAGATATACGGGCGAGGGTTCGGTTGGTCGTGGCGACTCCGTATTCAGGAACGCGTGGTTGCGACCGGAGGCCATCACTACGATACGTCACGGGAGGCCCGACAGGCTGTCGACCGAGTTCGAGGAGCAGTTGCCTCGCTCAGCGGCGATGAGGACGCGTTCGAAAGCGAGGATATCAGCGATCCGCGAACGATTGTCAGAGAAGACCCGACGCCGTCCGGCGACCTTCCACAGGATCGGAACAATTGGGTGTGGCAATTACAGACACCCGAGCGCACACTCGCCAACAGTGCAGACCGGTTTGCCACGGAGAGCGATGCCAGGCATGCGTTAGAGCGGTTCCTAGAGCGGGCCGCGGGTGCCCTCCCCATGTTCATGATCGGTGCCGAATACGAGTGGCGGAACGAACCGCGGTCTATCGAGGTCGGAAAGCCGAGCCTGACCGGTATCATTAAAGAGTTAACACGAGGGTTCCGTCACCGCAAGGCACTCCAACGCCTAGACACTCGCATCGCCGTGGCGGGGAGCCGTGGCAAGACATCGACCACCCGCCGCCTCGACGACGTGTTCAATCGCCGGGGTTACGATACGCTGACGAAGATCACCGGGAACCACCCGACACTCATCCACAACGGCGAGGTTCACCCCATCGAACGCCGCGGCCCTCGGACGACGCTGTACGAGAACATCAGCGTTATCGGGGAGTTCGCTCCGGAACTCGATGCCTATGCCGCCGAGGATATCGGCATCTTCGAAAATCAGGGCATCACCGAGTACACCACCCGGCTCATTAATCAACAACTCATCGATCCGGACATCGTCATTCTCACCAACGTCCGCCAGGATCACAACGACACGCTCGGCAAAACGCGAACCAAAATTGCCCGATCATTCGCACGGTCGGTCTCCGCCGGGACACACGTCATTAGTGGGGAACAACACCCTGTTCTCCACGAGTATATGCGAGAGGAGATCGAACGGCGGGGCGGTACCATCGAACAGGTCGAGATTCCAGAACGACACGAGGGGATGATCGGGGCAGAGACTGCGCACGCGATTGACGCGGTTCTGTCGTTTCTCGGCGAATCGCCTCTGCCCGACGGTGAACTCGAAGCGTTTTTAGATGCGATCCAGCCGGAGTGGACCCGACTTCCCGACGGTCGTGTGTTCAACGCAGCACAGGTGAACGACGTCGAGAGTACGGAAATGGTCCGTCAGGCACTCGTTTCGGAAGACGAACAGATACTCCCGTTCGTCTATCTCCGACGAGATCGACGGGGGCGAACCGCCTCCTTCGCAGAGTACGTTGACCTTCTCTACGACCAAGGCCACATCAATGAAGTTCACGTTGGTGGGGCCAACACGCGGGCCTTTGCCGAGAACACTGATCTTCCGGTGACCCAACACGACGATGACACCGACGCCGACACTGTGCTGACCAATCTTCTCGCAGGGACAGACCCTGTCGTCATCATGGGAAACACCGTCGATGAGTTCATGCGTGAGTTCGAGCAGGCAGTAAGCACTCAAAAAAAAGAAGCCAACGAACCAATCAAACAGAAGTAGAACTCTATTACCGCTGGACTGAGAATGGGTTGTACCGATCACAATAGTGTGCTGAACTTACCCTCTGTATGCCGCAGGCCGTTTGTATCGACTGGGTAGGGTTTCAACAGAGCCAGTCCATCGTTTTTTTATCAAGGAGTCTTTTATCAGATCAATGGATCAGTGGTCCCGTCGTGAATTCGTTCGGATTGCAACGGTCGGAGCGGGAACGGGAATTGCCGGGTGTAACGCTCTTTCGCCGTCCGAGTCGACCGAAAACGGTTTCCAGACAGAACAGACCGGTCAAAAATCCGCACGTAGCTCCGAGCCCATATCGGGGCGAGTTGTCGACATAGAGGGCGAGGGGATCACCGGTGCGACGCTGAAAGCGATCGTCCCAGGGAGAGGATCCGTAGCCGAGACAACCACTGATGAGCAAGGACGATTTGAAGTAGTGGAGGTCGACGGACCCATCTGGCTTCGCGCAACGAAAACGGATTTTATCGGACGGACTGTCGCTGTGGCTCCGGGAACAAGTCCTCGTATCAGACTCTCACCTCGTGAGGGAACAGTCGCGCTCAGTTTCGGCGGCGACGTAATGTTTGGCCGTCGGTTCTACGAGGACGACCACCCTCTCGAACCGCACTTCCAGATTCGACCTGATGACCGGATGGAATCACACCAGACGATACTACAGTACATCTCCCCCCTGTTACAGGACGCCGATCTCACGTCAGTGAATCTCGAAACACCGCTGACGACGACGGCATGGAGACACCCCTCCAAACGGTACCACTTCGTATCGCACCCGGACGCCGCACCCGCGATGGCCGATGCCGGGATCGACTACGTCGCACTGGGGAACAACCACACGCTCGACGCGTTGACGCCGGGGTTGGATGAGACGTTACAGGCACTCTCTGCTGCCGGGATCGAACGGTCTGGTGCCGGCAGGTCCAGCACAGAAGCGTGGGAACCGACGTACTTCGAACGGCGGGGACTTACCATCGGGTTGGTCTCCTGTACTACCGTTACGGGCGACCAGTACGATATCGATTGGTCAGCCGACGACAACCAGTCCGAGACATACGCAGTGTCGGGGGACGACGTGGCCGGGACACCCGACACTGAGCAACTGACGGTCTCCGGGAGTGGCGGGGTAGCAGCGGCGACTCGCGACCGATATCTCGGACGGTATCAGAAGTCGATGCGAACGCGGACGTAACCGTCGTCCAGATCCACGGCGGCTCCGAGTATCAACAGGAACCGACCGACAAAATCAGACGCCTGACCGAAACGGCAAAGACAGCCGGTGCAGACGTTGTCGTCAATCACCATCCACATGTAACCGGTGGAGTGGAACTGCAGGATGAGACACTGGTCGCGTGGACGCTTGGAAACCTCGTGTTCGACCAGGAGTTCTGGTCGACGTTTCCATCGTATATCTTGACGGTCCACGTCACTGACGATGATATCACCAGAGCGTACGTTGACCCGCTCCTGATTGAAGGCTACGTTCCGAAAGGGGTGGTCGACAAACCGAGGACGTGGCAACTCCGGGAAACAGCCGCGTTGTCGTCGGATGAGTTCTCGCTTGACCACAACAGGCTGGAGTACGTCGCAAGAGACGAGACACCGGCCCAGACAGCAACCCGAACGCTGGACGGAGACGGGACGATATACACGCGGAACTCGGGATGGGTCAACCGAGTCATAGACGGGGCAGAATCTGTCGAACTGGGCCGTGACCTCCTTCCGACTGGAACGTTCGACGACCCTGATATCGACGACGGACGGCACGAAGGTCCGTTATGGCGGTTCAGTCGTGGATCGGACTCCAACGGTCCGGAGTTCGGATACGACGGGAGTGGCGGGATTCAACTTTCCCGAACCGCAGACAACACCCAGCGGTCGATTCTGACGACGGCCGCGCGTGTTCCCCTAACCGGGCCGACGACCCTTCTCGGCCAGTACCGCCACGAGACGGACACCCGACTGGAACTGCTCGTGCGATGGTACGAGTCGACCAGTGGTTCGGCACTCGATTCAGTATCAATCGACCTGGACCGGACGACTGGCTGGGAACGTCTCGAACGGTCGCTGTCGACACCTGAGGAAGCTACCTATGTCCGCCTTTATTTCCGGCTCTATCCTCCCGACGACGGAGAGAAACGTGTCGCCAACTTTGACAACATTCAGTTGGTCGAATGGACCGATTCAGCAACCAGCGGCGGCAAAAACTACGATTACCTCCGCGTACACGAGTCGTCGACCATCGAGTTTACATCGAGTAGCCAATCTGACGAGGCTATCTCGTGGAAAGCTCTCGATTAATCTATCTCGGCACGGAACGAGGGTGATATTGACGAACTTGGGCAAAAAATCGGTCAGGCGGTGTTTGACCTCTACGACCTCGAGGACAAAGACGTACGGGAGCACGTAAACAGGTACAACGGTCAGCACGATTCCGTTCGGCCGCTAGACCCGCTGGAGTGACTTCTGTTTAATTACTAATTTTCAACTGTCCTATCACAGAAGGCAGCAGACGCGATTCTCTGAC
>NZ_JAAOHT010000131.1:0-4471 GCF_011440255.1 Haloarcula sp. JP-Z28
GACAACGACTTCCGGAATCCAGACTTGGACCGGTACATCGAACGCTTCGAGCAGTACGAGCCGTCGGTCGGGATGCTTGGCGACGCATACGACCGACAGGAGGCGCGCCGGTACAACCAAGCCGCACGGGAGCTGAAACGGAAGTTTCCGGGGACAGAGGTTATCATCGTCCCGAAGTGCCGCGACGCAATCGACGTGATCGACGACGACATTGTCTTGGGCTACCCGATGGGCTACTCCGACCAGACCGCCGACGAGTACACGGATATTGTGGACTGGCGGGGACGGCGAGTGCATCTGCTGGGGGCAAGTCCGACGAAGCAGTATCCAGTGATTGAGGAGCTAACACAGCCGCGTGTGACCGGTGAAGAACCAGCAGATATCGCTGGCGTCGACTGGAACGGGATTCATCTGGCGGCGCTTCACGGCGAGTACTTCTCATCACACGGCTACGGCAATGCAGACCACCTCTCGATACGGGAGACGGTTCGAGAGAGCCTGCGACACATCCGGTCATACTGGAAATCGCGGGGGGTGTGGCCGACCGTGGAGGCAGACCGGAGCCCGCTAACAGCGGAACCGATGGACCCTGTTTGGGCTGCTGACGGGTCGAGAGCAACTGTAAATGGCCTTGAGGATGCGATTGTCGTTGAGTACGAGAACGGACAGACGCTCGCGTACCGGAGCCAACACGAGCGAGACAGAGTGGAATACCGGGCAGGACTCACTCCCAGTGAAGTTCACGGCTAGAGCCGAACGTGTCGTCTCAGAGAATTTTGTGACTCCCCGTAGGATGAGGGAGTACCAGTGAGCGCGAAACTGTCACAGGAGACGGCACCATAGCACAGATGACTACCGATATCTGAACAGCGACTGCTACCCTAGCGTCTGTTGTTCGTTCAGCCACTCCTTTGCTAAATCGTCGAAGTCGACGGATTCGAACCGGGAAACGGCCTCAAGCACGTCGATAGCCGTCGATGGCTCAACGCGAAGTTCGAATGTATATGCCTCGCCGCCCACAGATCCGGAGGCAGATTTCCGTGCACGAATGATACTCAGCATATCGAGTTCGATAAGGTGGTCGCGCATCCGTCGCTGGGCTAGTCGGTCGGCGTCGATGTGATCTGATAGCGACTTGTAGATGTCGTAGACGTCACGTGTCCGAATCTCGGAGTGGCTCCCGAGTTCGAGAATTGTCACCGCTGCCAGCGCGAGGTGGCCCTGTGTCGTGAGTTGTTCCATGCCTTCTATGATTAGTTCTCGCTCAGCCTCACCCTGAGCGGTTCGGACGTGTTCTTCTCCGACACGGGAATCACCCTCAGACTCGGCGATGGCGGCAGCTTTTCGGAGATACTTGATTGCTTGGCGGGCACTCCCCTTGTCCTGTGCAGCGTATGCAGCACAGAGCGGAATCACGTCTTCAGATAGTACGTTCGAGTGGATACGCAAGAGCGTACACTCGCTCCGGTCAGCATCGATAGCCTCGAAACTGTCGGCAAGCGAGTTATCGTCGTTGTCGTCAAGATTGGCGCTGATCTCGAATTCTTCGCCGGCAGGTGTCTCGTACACTAGTGACGTGTCCCGGAACGCCTTACTCGCACGGCGAGAGAGGATGTCACGGAGTTCGTGTGCGTCGTACGGTGGAAAAAAGATCGAGTCATCGTAGAGGCTGTCCTTCGCAGCAGGATCGAGGTTATCGCGCCACTGAAGATCGTTGCTGATGCCGATGATCGACGGGTAGACATCGTCGTTGACGTAGTCCTTATCACGTGCACGGGGGAGCGAGTAGAGGATTTTGTCGTCCGTGCCAAGATTGTCGATCTCATCAAGCACAATAATAATTGTTCCGCCGATATCGTTCATCGCATCCCAGAGGTGGTCGAGTACCTTCTGCATCGGATGCCCATTAGGATTCTCACCACCGAGCTCTTCACAGAGTCCACACGCGAGCGTGTAGCTTGAGGTAATTCCCTCACACGAAAAGAACATTGATGTCAGATCGAGGTTCTGTGCATCGGCGAACGCCTTCAACTCGGCGAGCTCTGCCTTCGCAGCTGCCGTCTTTCCCTGGCCGGCCTTGCCCGAAAGGAAAGTGTTCTCGGCACCAGCACCACGAGCTGCAGGCTTTAACGAACGCCGAAGTTTCAAGATCTCCTCTTGTCGTTCTGGGAGCGTCGTCGGGGTGTGACCCTCCTTGAGGTAGTCCTCGCCGCCGACCGCAAAGATATCGGAGGTCGTCGAGTACGGGGACGAATCCATGTGTATATCTCGTGTACCCAACTCACATAAACCCCCGCGTCCGCAATGTCCGGCTTGTCCGAATAACCCCCCACCTTGTCCGCAATTCTAATCACTTTAGTGAAACACTCATTCTTCCGTACAGTCTCTCGTTGGAGGAGAGTCCTACCCGGGCCCCCGGGGTTGTCCGCAATTATTTGGGAAAGCGGTGGGGTGTAGATAGTCGGTTCAACTGGACTGTTTTCGAAGAACTCGCCGATTTGGTATGATGTCGCCGATTGACTAGTATGTATTTAATAAGCTTTTCCATTAGTAGTAGTAAATAGTAGCTAGAGATGTCTTGAGGCCGTTTACAAGCTATAAAATATATATTTAACTACTCCAATGGCTATCGCCATTCAACCTCGATATATTCTTGCCGTGGAATTGCAGACATCCCCGGGGGAGGAGGTTAGGAGCAGCAATATACCCGTCATCGCTAGACTGAACGCGCTATACCAAACAAGCCCAATGTGGGAATAAGCTACTAGAGCGTTTGAGGAGCTTGCTCTTGGCAATTGATGCCTTATCGTCAGTTTCGAGATCTTTCCAGTCACCCAAAGGTTCGTGGGCTTTTGCCCTGCTCTATGTTGGGGAATTGCGGACAACCCCGGGGGGCGGGGGTTCTATCTACAGGCGGTTTGACTCGGGTTCCTCAGATCTCGATCCCGAGGTACTTCACAAGACAGTCTTCAAAGGGAAACATTCACACACGTTTGGTGAGTGGCCTATCTAAATCTGATTCTGTTGGGTAACCCATCGAAGTAGGGATTTTCTGTTCCTCTGGCGGGTGAGAGGATGTCCACACACTCAGTGTCGACGCAAGCACAGTCGTTCCAGCATCGCCCGCCAGCAGACACAGGGGAGTGTTCCTGTCCGATCCACGCCAACGGTGACCCGTTCACCGCACCTCTCGGGATTCGATTTGCCGATCATGTCGCCGTGGAGCCAATCGACAGAGAGACCGCAGCCGCCGTGTACGAGGCCCACCACTCCTACATGGGGTCACTGCCGTCGGTCAACCTCACCCACCACGGGATGTACTTTCAGGACTCGTTGGTCGGGGCCATCACATACCGCTACCCACTCATCTCGAAGAAGCGAATCCGGTACGGCGTCGACGGCCAGCTCTGTCCCGAGCCCGTCGAGATGGACAGCCTTCCCACGGAGATCAGAGCAACCGCCCGGCGGGTGCTTCCGTCGACGGACACACCAGTCGTTGACAGTGAGGTGATTTCTGGGGACTCGCTCGTTGAGGCCGCGCGTATCTGCATGGGCGTTCGGATGCCAAACCTCGCGTCGGCGGCGCTAGCCCGCTCACAGGAGCGATTCTTGCAGGCTGACGACCGTAACACTCGCTTCTTGTTGACGTGGGTACGCTCGGACTACGATGGGGCGATGGTTCGGGCGCTGCAAGACAAGGGCTGGACCTGTACGGGCTATCGTGAACCAGGACAGGCAAGCAACCGCGAGGACAAGCCGATTCGTGAGCGCTACAAGTGGCGCTTTCTCTGTCCTGTGGACACTGTTGGCGAGCAGTCAACACTTGCACGGTGGTCTCGGTGACCGACGTCCAGCCCGAAGCAACGGCTGAGTGCTGTCGATTCTGTAGAGTGAGGGCTGATATCTCCGGCGAGGCGTACACCTACGTCCAGTGGCCCGACGAGGTCGACCGAGAAGACGGCGTGTTCCGATTCACGATTTGCCGGGAGTGTGCGCTTCAGGACCGCGACAACGTCGAGCAGGCCGCTTCGCTCTTCCACGAGGCAGATCAAGACTATCTCGTCACCTGCGATGTCTGTGGCGCTGTTGGGTGCTGGTCTGCCAGTACTCGTCGTCCAGCAGCAGAGACGTATCGGCTCGTGAGCGTTATCTCCTGGTCGGTGAGTATCAACGGCTTCGACGGGGCAACGCACTCTTGCAGTGAGTGCAGTCCTATCCTGCTGGTCGACTGTGTGAAACGCCCTGACCGGACATACGACGATGAAGTGCCGCGTCTCGTCGAGCCCCCATTTGACTCAGTTGGGAAGACAGCAGACGATGCTCCGGCAGACAGTACACAGGTCAAGATCGGCGGGTGGACTGGGTAGCCGGCGGTAGTTCCACGAAACTGGTGGGTCTGCTCCGCTAATGAGCAGTACAGCTTCTCTTAGTACAATCGGATTCTTGCTTTTTTGTCGTTGAATTTTGGACC
>NZ_JAAOHT010000132.1:0-4319 GCF_011440255.1 Haloarcula sp. JP-Z28
TCGGAAGCTTGGACGTAGTGGACGGCCACGAACTCGGACGTGAGGTCGTCCGATTCGAGCAAGAGGTAGTCCCTGATGACGCCCGGTTGCCCGTTCTGGAACTCCTTGACCGACGAGAGCGTGCGGGCCTGCCGCCGGAAGCCGTCAACCCAGTTATCGAGGCCGTCAGCCTGTAACTCGGCGGTCGAGACGACCTGTGCCTCTACGCGCTGGTCGAGCGTTCGCGTCGTGTCAGTGTAGAACACCGCTCCGATTCCTCCGGCAACCAGGACCGCCACCAGCACCGCGGCCACGAACTTCCGGACGAAGCTCCCTCGCACAGCGGCCGGGACGAGGTGGGCGACTCGGGGACGGAAATCTCGGCTCACCATTCGTTCGGCGATTTCCAGTTATCGTACAAAAAACTACGAGATATATAGAAGTACTGACAAAGGTATATACGAACAGTATGGGTGAATTCAGGCAATGAAACGTCTAAGAGTTACCTTCAGAATCACCGGTCCGACAATTCGACATCGATAGCCACCCACCCATTATCAAATTCAACACTCTGGTGTGATACTATCCCTGCCATCCGTTGCTGGCGCGGCCGTCTCGCTTCCAACCGGAGACTTATGCCGGCAGGTACGGTAGTGTCGATATGAGCGAACAGCGGTCCCTGCTCGTTCGGGCGGTGTGGTTCCTGCTCGTCGGCTGGTGGGTGACTGGCATCTGGCTCTCGGTCGCCTGGTTCCTGAACGTCACAATCATCGGCCTCCCGTTCGGCATCAAGATGATAAACAAGGTGCCGCTGGTGCTGACGCTCAAGCGACGCGACCGACTCGTCACGGAGAGTGACGGCGGCTCACAGCACTCTCTGCTCATCCGCGCAGTCTGGTTCGTTTTCGTCGGCTGGTGGGCCAGTGGGGTCTGGACTGGTGTCGCGTACGCGCTCTCGCTGACAATCGTCGGCTTGCCGCTGGCGATCTGGATGTACAACAGGCTCCCGTTCGTCGTTTCGCTGTATCAGTACTGACCGTCAGTCCAGATACGGCTTCTCGATGTCTGTTTCGACGGTGATGAGAGCGTTTATGCGCGTGGTGATGCCGTCAAACAGGGTGATAAGTGGGGAGAGCACGCGCTCGACGACCCGGACCGGCGGTGCGACGGTCAGGGCCCACTCCTGTGCGTTGCCGAGGCCGAACGCCTTTGGCACGATCTCGCCGAAAATCAGGATGAGAAAGCTGGTGACGACTGTGGTTGCGACGACCGCCGGCCCCGGTGAGAGATAGCTCGCCACGAGGACGGTGATGATGCTCGAAATTGCGATGTTGACGATGTTGTTGCCGACCAGCAACGTCACTAGCAGGCGATGTGGATTGTCGTACAGTTCCTGTAGCACCTGCGCCCGTCGCTCCCCCGTTGCCGCCTGTTGTGCTATCCAGTCTTTCTGTAGCGAGAACACTGCTATCTCCGAACTGGAAAAGAACGCACTCAATCCGAGAAGCAAGACCACCGCAAGCCCGCCACTAATTGCCACGATAGGACCACTCATATCCCGTCTTCAGCCAGCCGAGGCAAGAAGGCGTCGACGCTGCCTGAGGGCCCGTGAGCCGACGGATGCGGCGAAGGATACTCTACGTTCCAGCCCATTGTTATCGTATGCCACTTGGCCAGGTGGAACTGGCACTGCGCGTCATCGCTGGCCTGTTCGTCATTGTCGCACCGACGCTGTTGTTTCTGGGGCTGTGGCGCGGCCTCGAAGCGATGCGTGACGACGAACTCATTCAGCAGGCCCACCAGCGCGCCGAGATGCGGGACCAGCCGTCCGCTGGTCCTGACTGGTCGACCGATACGCTCCTTGCTGATGAGTCGTCACCGCTGTCTGAAACAAAGATGTCGGTCGTGACCTGTAGCACCTGTGGCACGCCGAACGTACAAGACGCCAGCTACTGTCAGTCGTGTCTCACAGAACTAGATGAGTCAGTCTAACGAGTCGTCTCCGTCGATCTGAATCGCTATTGTCGGCTCGGACCGCACGACGCTGCAGTCGCTGCCTCGCTCGATGGCGAACGTTACCTGTCCAGTGCGGTTCGTGTCCAGTCTGAACTCGCCCGTAATTGCGTAGGACTTCGTGGTCGACCCGGCGAGCGTATCTTCGTCCCAGTCTCTATCCACATCGACCCACACGTCCTCCCGGGGGTTCTCGGCAGGTCCGACGAGACAGCTTGAGACGCTCGGGGGGTTGAGTGCCCGCAGGAACGGTGACGGGTTCGAAGCCGTAACCGTTCCGATCTGCCTGCTGACGGGTGGGTACCCGCCACCTCCCTGCCTTGTTTCCGGGACCGACACGGTGACAGACTCGTTTGTCTGCACATCGTAGGTCACCCCGCCGCTGAGCGCGTCGGCTCCCACGATGACGGCGCTCACGATGAGGAGGCCGCCGAGGGCGGCTGCCGCCGTTCGCCGCGACGGTGTCGGAATCCCTGCCCGGAGCGCGTAGCCGAGCCCGACGAACAGCCCCGCGGACGCGGCGAGCAACAGGAACGTCCCCGTCTCGCCCGGCGAATACCGAACGACGACGTAGCCGACGAACACGACGTAGGTCACGCCACTGAGAGCGAAGGCGACGACATCTAGCACGTCCCGCTCGAGGGCCACACCCGCAACGAACAGCGCAATAAACCCCAGCAACAGCAGCGCCGCTTTCACCGTTATCGAGAGATTGAACACGACATCGCGGACGAAATACAGGAGCGCTGCTGCGGCGAACAGGACGCCAAGTGCATACAGGAGCTTGCCGCTGTCGATAGCAAAGCGCATGGAGGGTCACCGGTAATTCTCTTAGCTGACAAATAAAGCCACGGCTGGACAGTGCAGGCCTGGGACTTGCAGTAATCGAGAAGCCAAACAGAACCGGGTCGCTAGTCGTCGGCTGTCGCTCGTCCGGCGTCAGCACCGTTCGACAGCGGTGTCCGCTCGACGACCTTTTTCAGCGTCGGGTCGCCTCTGGCGACCACTCCTTGAAAAACGTCGATGAAAAAGGCTGGTGGCTCACTTCGTTCGCCACCAGTACAATTAATCGTCCGCAGCCGCCTGACTGCCCCGGTCGGCGGGCCCGGACAGCGGTGTCCGCTCGACGACCGTTCCGTCGTAGGTCGGATACTGCTCGACGATTTCGCCCTTCTCGACGTCGCCTTCCTCGACCATCTCCTCCAGCAGCCACCAGGCGAGTTCGACGTGCTCGGATTTGACGGTGTAGTACTCCTCGGGGACGCCGAGGGTTTCCAGACGGGCTTCGGAGGTCCACGCCTTCCCGTAGACGAGCGTCCCGTCGTCAGTCACGTCGTCGAACGGGCGGCGGATGTTGCGGGCCATCCGCTTGAGCCGCGAGCGGTGCTGGGCGGCGTCCTTGAACACGCTCGTACAGAAGTACACCTTTTCGTGGTCGCCCATTTGCTCCAGAATATCGTGGGACCCCTCGACGGCGCTCATGTGGTCCTCTTTCAGTTCGAAGCCCTCCTCCTGCATCCGGCGGTAGTTCCCGTCGGACATCTCGAACTCGTTGATGTTACAGAAGTCGGCCGCGCCCTCGTCCAGGAATTCGAGGAACTCCTCTTCTGCGCGGATGCCGGGAATCTCGAAGGCCGGAGTCAGCCCTTCTTCGCGGGCGATGTAGAGGATGTCTTCCCACTCGGTCCCGTGGAGGTCGCCCCACTGCTCTAGAGGCGGGTGGAAGCGGATCTCGTCGAGGCCGGCTTCCGAGAGGCGGCGCATATTCTCGCGACCGCCGGGGATGCCGGTGTAGAGGTGCGTGTGGTGGTCCTCGCCGAACTCGTCTTTCAGCAGTTCCAGATAGTGACAGGTCCGGTCGAGCACTTCCTGGGGTTCGCCGCCGGTAATCGACGTGCCGAGCGCGCTCATGCGCTTGGCCTCCTCGATGACGTCTGAATCGTCCTCGATGGGGCGCTCGTTGGCGTACATCTGGGTGACGTTCTTGCGGTTTTCCCCGAGGGGACAGTAGAAGCAGTCTCGCTGGTCGCAGTAGCCGTAGACGAACAGCACCATCTTGCCGCCTTTGGCGCACTGTTCGCAGCCCTCGGAAATCATTACCTGTAAACACCGCTCCCAGCGGGAAAAAGCGTGCGCATCGGCTCGTGAGTGAGATGGGACAACATGGCTGGGCCACGCCAGATAGGGACCGCTTTGAATGGGCTGGGGCCCGTTCTGTGTGTATGGATGACGAGGATGCTGACCCCGTGGGCGGGCCACTGCCGGAAGCGGAGTCGTTCGACGATAGAGTGCTGGGGGTCAGCGAGTCGCTCATCCGGTACGTCGAG
>NZ_JAAOHT010000133.1:0-4105 GCF_011440255.1 Haloarcula sp. JP-Z28
ATGCCGCCTCCCGGATTTGAACCGGGGACAGCTCGATCTTCAGTCGAGTGCTCTCCCAGTCTGAGCTAAGGCGGCGCGCACTCCAATCGATGACGAGGGTAGAAAAAAGCATTTCGAAAGCGGGCGGAGGTTTTGTGGCATCCGCCGGGAGGGTCGACCGCTGATTACGGGAGAAATAGGTCCGCGCTGTCGAACGTCTCGCCACAGTCGTCGCATTCGTACTCAGTGCCATTAGTCGTCGAGACGTCCCCGCTGCAGGCCGGACACGTCGAGCCATCTATCATGTCATGCACTACCACCACTCCGGATATATGGATTACGGGCGACTATCAATCGAGATAGAGGGCCCCGTTTCTGCTGGCTGTGGGTGTTTGCCCCGCTGTAGTTGGCTCTCCCACAGACCGAGGTGTAATTGAATGCCCCGAGAAGCCCGGTTGGTCCGGGCGTCACAGGCTGGGTCTGAGCGGATTCGAACCGAAGGAAGACCCACTATGTTCGTCTTCCGGGGCTCGAACCACCATTTCCCACACAGACACCGCTGGCTCCGCGTTACACTCGTCGCAGTCGGTGTCAGAAGTGGGTCTGAACGGATTCGAACCGAAGCCAGACGTGCTCACTGCGTTGCGCGCGACTGGCAGGAATCGAATCCACAGGAACCATCCGCTCCTCACGTCCGTTCGTCGCAGGATGGGTCCGGGCGGATTCGAACCACCGGCCTCGGCCTTGTAAAGGCCACGTCATAACCAACTAGACCACGGACCCGTACTCCACCGTTTTCCATCGGCAGGAATAACGCTTTCTCTCTCGGTCGACAGTGGGCACCGACAGTATTACCCACGACCTACCCCTCACACGGAGTATGCAGCGCCCTGCCGTGGTTGTCCTCGGACTGGTTGGCCTGCTCGTTGCCGCCGCCGTGGTCCTCCAGACCGGCCTCTGGGTCGAGGTGCTTGGCACCGGCGAGTACGAGGAGGGCACAGTGACGGTTCGGGAGGGGTCGGACGCGGCGACACCGGCCGCGACACAGCCCTCCACGGATGCTTCGACGCCAGGGACGACCGTCGCGGTGCGTGAAAAAAATGCTGGGGAACCGCTGGGGACGGTCGAGGTTCGCATCGCACAGACGTTCGATCAGCGGTACGTCGGCCTGAGCAACACCGAGTCGCTTGGGCCAAACGAAGGAATGCTGTTCGTCCACGACGAGGCGGGCCAGTACACCTACGTCATGCGGAACATGTCGTTCCCGCTTGACATCATCTTCATCGACGCCAACGGCACTATCACGACCATCCACCACGCGCCGCTCCCGCCGGAGGGGACCTCCGAGAGCGGCCTGACAGGCTACGCGGGGCGGGGCAAGTACGTCCTCGAAGTGAACCGCGGGTGGACAAACCGGACCGGCGTTGCGGTCGGCGACCGGGTCGAACTGCCGCCCGAAGCCACGTAGCCCGACGGCCTTTTGCGGGTTCGGCCCCTGAATTCGATAATGGATTTCGACGCGGGTTCGGACGACGACGTGTTCGAAGACGCCAGGGAACGCGTCGACCGGCCGATGCTTCGACTGTTCACCGGTTACGGACAGGGCCACTGGGGAGCGTTCGTCGTCGGCCTCTGCAGTTCTATTGTCGCTCGGATGCTGGACCTACTGCCACCGATCCTCTTGGCGCTGGCTATCGACGCTATCTTTCTACAGGAGGCCGAATACGGCCTCTTCCTGATACCCGACGCCTGGATTCCCAACGGGCAGGGGCCACAGCTGTGGCTCACTGCCGGCATCATCGCCGCCTCGTTCGGCCTCGGGGCCGTCTTCCACTGGAGTCGGAACTGGGGCTGGAACAAGTTCGCCCAGCACGTTCAACACGCCGTCCGCACCGACACCTACGAGACGATGCAGCGGCTGAACATGGACTTCTTCGCCGATAAGCAGACCGGCGAGATGATGTCGGTGCTGTCGAACGACGTCAACCGGCTGGAGAAGTTCCTCAACGACGGCCTCAACTCCGCTTCGCGGATGATAATCATGGTCGTCGGCATCGCCACGTACCTGTTCTACATGAACTGGCAGCTGGCGCTGGTCGCGCTGTTGCCCGTCCCGATTATCGCCGTGTTTACAAAGCGGTTCATCGACGTTATCCAGCCGAAATACGCCGAGGTCCGGTCGACGGTCGGCAAGCTCAACTCCAGACTGGAAAACAACCTCAGCGGCATCCAGATAATCAAGACCGCCAACACCGAGCCGTACGAGGCCGACCGAGTCGAGGACACCTCCGAAGACTACCTCGACGCCAACTGGGACGCCATCGAGACGCGTATCACCTTCTTCCCTGGCCTCCGGCTCGTCTCGGGCATCGGCTTCGTCGTCACGTTCATCGTCGGCGGACTGATGGTCACCGGGCAGGCACCCGGGCCGCTGACGGCGAGCCTCTCCCGCGGGCAGTTTGTCGCCTTCATCATCTACACCCAGCGGTTCGTCTGGCCGATGGCGCAGTTCGGGCAGATTATCAATATGTACCAGCGGGCCTACGCCTCCGCTGAGCGCGTGTTCGGGTTGATGGACACGCCCGGTCGCCTCGAAGAGGCCGAGGACGCGCCGCCGCTTGCCGTGACCGACGGTCGCGTCGCGTACGAGGACGTGGCCTTTAGCTACGATGGCGACGACGAGCCGGTGCTTTCGGACATCTCATTCGAGGCCGACGGCGGCGAGACAGTCGCCCTCGTTGGCCCGACCGGCGCGGGGAAATCAACCGTGCTGAAGCTCCTGCTCCGGATGTACGACGTTGACTCCGGCACGGTTCGCATCGACGGCCAGAACGTGCAGGACGTACAGATACAGAGCATCCGTCGCGCCATCGGCTACGTCAGTCAGGAGACGTTCCTGTTCTACGGCACCGTCCGCGAGAACATCGCTTACGGAACCTTCGACGCGACCGATGAGGAAATCGTCGCCGCCGCGGAAGCCGCCGAAGCCGACCAGTTCGTCCGTAACCTTCCGGACGGCTACGACACGATGGTTGGCGAACGCGGCGTCAAGCTCTCGGGCGGCCAGCGCCAGCGCATCGCCATCGCCCGGGCGATTCTGAAAGACCCCGAAATCCTCATTCTCGACGAGGCGACAAGCGACGTGGACACGGAGACGGAAATGCTCATCCAGCGCTCGCTTGACGACCTGACCGCCGACCGGACCACGTTCGCCATCGCGCACCGTCTCTCGACGGTGAAAGACGCCGACACGATTCTCGTCGTCGAGGACGGCCGTATCGTCGAACGCGGGAGTCACGCCGAGCTGCTCGCCGCTGACGGCCTCTATGCCAACCTCTGGGCAGTTCAGGCCGGCGAAATCGACGAGCTTCCGGAAGAGTTCGTCGAGAGAGCGATTCAGCGACGGGCGCGGACGGATGCTGATGACTGAAGCGGCGAGGACGGCATGTCCGAGCCGTCAGTGGTCGGTATTGGCTAATGCCTGAACCAGCGAAAACACCGGTTTCTGGTTGGCCGAGCACAAACGATTATTACATCTTGTATTGTAATGCTATCATATGACAACCACGTACCTCGCTAGCATGGCACTGATGGGTGCGTTAGTGGTGGCGGTGGTCACATGGATGGTCCGCGGGCGAGGGTGGTATCACTACAGCCCGGGGTCGTCAACGAGCGGCCGGTCTCCAACGAGTGACCGCGAGAGTCGCTTCGAGACGTATGCCGACCAGCCGATGGTCTGGGTCGGCGCGTTCGCGGTGCTGGTCGTCGGCCTCCTCGTCGGCGTCGTCGCGTCTATCTCCGGCCCCGTCGAGACCCAGTCGATAGCGGGGCTTGCGGTCGCCGTGGTCGGTGGGGCGGGCCTCTGTGGCTACCTGCTGTTTGGGGTGTATCTCTCGGCGACGCGACGAGGACATCCCCGCTCGCTAGCGGTCGCCGAGTCCGCGACTGTCGCGGGCGTTCTCTTTCTCATCGCGGTCGGTTTCCAGCTTGTCGGGGCCTGAGACCCTCACAGTATCGAGTACGCGGCGGCCCCGGTCAGCGCGAGCGCAGCAACAGTCCCGCCTAGCACGAGGTACGTGACGGCCCGTGGTTCCCAGCGGAGGTGCTGGTAGTACGCGGCGACGCC
>NZ_JAAOHT010000134.1:0-3747 GCF_011440255.1 Haloarcula sp. JP-Z28
AAGCCGACGCATGATTCTCGATGAGGAGGTGTCTGTGTGCACAGCGGATACCTCCTCATTCCTCTCGAAAAGTAGCCTCGATAAGCCGCCGCTGTCACGTGGTTCTTCTCTTAGCTAAAGACGGATGCACTGAACAACATATTTGATCCAGCACTGCCATCATCAAACCACTACTGCTCACGCGTGCACACACCACCGTTTCCGGTGAAAAACCACCAGACTGCAGTAGTGTTTACACTCGAAACACGGTGTGGTGAATCTGGGATATGACCATGCTTAGCGCAGGAATGATCTACACTTCGAGTGGCTCCATCGGCTCGACCTCGGAGGTCAACAGATGCGACCGAAGTTGGGCGTAGGCCCCGTCGCCATCAGTCGTGACACAGTACCGATTTGGCCTTGCCTGACGAGGATTGCCGTCGTTCTCTTGCCACGCCGCCAGCGTGAACTCAAGCGCCTCCAACTCGCTGTCAGCACCCTCAAAGACGGCCGCGACCGACGGCGTCCCGTGGTTGTCAGCGACGTAGGCCACCGTGACACCGTCGTGGTTGGCGTCAAGTTTCGTCCACCCATCGAGTTTGTCTGGCGGGTCCTCAGCGAACTGCTCGATTTCGCGTTGGGTCAGTTCGGCTTCTGCGGCGTCGCGCCATGCTTGCTTGATGTCCTCGGCTTGGGACCGCTCGATCTCCTGAAGGACGTCGCTGTCGATACAGTCGGCGGCCCACGCAAGCACGGTCTTGGCCTTCTTGTACCTCACCTTGGGTTCGCCGTCCAGCTGTCCGAAGTTCATCTCTTGGGGCGACATCAAGAGAACTGACGACCGCCAGTAACCGGGGTCAGCGTCGCATTCCTCGTCGGCATCGGGAGCCCACGACTCCATCGAGGTCCGGACTTCTTCGTGGTGCCCGAAGCCGGTTCGAACGCCGCCGGCGCGCAGGATTCGCTCCGCGAGGTCGATAGTTCGCTCGCGCTCGTCAGCGGGCACTCCATCGGGGCGAGTTACATCGGCGTAGAACGGTAAGCCGACTGTGCTGATGATCGCTCCTTCGTAGTTTGGACTGAGCGGCGGTTCCTCGAGGAAGATCGGGTCGAACGGTGGTTCGGCTGTCGGCAACATACTGGAAAGCCTCCAGCCATGGAGGCGACACAAAATCGCCCTGCGGCGGAGTCTGGTCTAGAGGTACTGGTCGGCGGTGTCGCCGTGGTTCGCTTCCAGGGCTTCCCAGTCCGCCATCGCGTCGTACTCTGGCCGGACCTCTCCGTCAGAGAGTATATCGTCGACGAAGGCTTGGACTTGCTCGCCGATAGAAGCGTCCTGCAAGTCGCGCTCCCGAGCGATAAACTGGATACCACAGAACGAGCGTCCGTCTGCTGCGAGCTGCCAGAGTAGGAGCTTTCGGTTTTGGTAGGTTGCGAGTTCGGTCAGTAATGCATCGTCTGGTGGGTTGGACATCGTGTGGAGCCTCCGGCTGTGAAGGCTGCACAAAACGAATATAGTGGGCAATAGCTCAATCGCCTACATGATGTATTAGAACAAACAGGAGGCCTGAGTTCAGTTAGATATACAGATATCTCATGTGGTACAGGGTAAGCGACCTGAATAATTTCAGCTGCGATGTTAGCTTTAATATGTCTCTTTTGATGAGAGTCTCCAGAGGAGATTTCCAACGCAAACACGCTACACAGGCGGCGTAATTCAACTCTGATAGTGCCCGTCTGCTGTATCGGTCGTGGAGAAGTGGGACCCCCCGGTTTTCACGAGAGTTAATATGGACCAGTTAGCCGGAATTTTGTTCCCCACCCCCCACATTTCACGAGAGTTTAAGAATAGCAGCGCAGCTCCTAACTCATGAAATGTGGGGTGTAGTTGAGCAGAGCAAGTCATCAATTGTGTAGTAACTCAGAGAAAGCACGGAGTCTAGACAGTGAGTGGAGAGGGACTGATGGTCTCTCAGGGAATCAAATACAGAGCAGCGCGACCGTAGATTCCTATGGATATAACCTACTAGCGATGGATATTGTTTGTTGACGACGATAACTGACCCATGGGAAGTTGGGGTCTCCTTGCTGCCTTGCTGAAGAGAAGAGACAGGTAGATATCTCCCCCTCCCCCCATATTTCATGAGAGTTGCTGTAGGGGAGGGGAAGGAAGAAATAATGTCTGACGCTTCTTGCTGAATTTCCACTAGAGAATTAAACTGAACCTAATGTACTACGGATTCTGTTCTAATCTATCTGTATTAAATCTTCTTCTCACTCAGAGTTTCATTTTGCCCTCTCTTCCCCCTCCTCTCTAACGATACTCTCGTGAAATATGGGGGGCGGGGGTTGGTGCAAAACGTCCCAGCTCGTGTGAAAACCGACGCATATGTCTCATGAAGCAGTGGGGGCATCTCGTGAAACAAATGAGTCCCATGAAGCGGTGGTTTTATTTCACATAGATTGTATCTATCGGGTATACGATGGGACTCGAACCGTTCTCTCCTGACTCCACTATCTTCCGAGACGAATCGGTCCTACGGGACGGATATCAACCTGCCCGTCTTATTGAGCGCGACACAGAACTTGAGCAGTACCAGAGTGCGCTTAAACCTGTGATTAACGGTGCGCCGCCGAAAAACCTATTTTTATATGGCCAGACTGGAGTCGGGAAGACACTATCTTCGAGGATGGTCGTTGAACGACTGATCGAGGATCAGCAAAATATCGACGGTGTCGATGTTCAAGTAATTGAGTTAAATTGCAAATCGCTGAACAGCAGTTACCAGGTGGCTGCAAACCTCATTAATCAATTTCGTCCGCCAACCGAGCAAATCAAACCGACCGGGTATCCGAGCGGGATGATCTACAATATGTTGTTCGATGAGCTGGAAGCACTCGATGCAACACATTGCTTGATCGTACTTGACGAAATTGATGCTATTGGGAATGATGACGACATCCTGTATAAGCTTCCCCGGGCGAACGATAACGAGAACGTTGAAGATACACTGGTTGGGGTGATTGGCATCTCGAATGACTTCACGTTCCGCGATAACCTCTCAGCTCGTGTGAAGGACAGTCTCGCTGACGAAGAGATCCATTTTCCACCGTATGATGCGAACGAACTCGGGAACATCTTGAAACAGCGTGCTGGTGAGGCGTTTCACGATACTTCGGCTCAGCGACTTGATGATGGCAGTTATGAGTTACAGTCTGATATTTTGGAGGGCGATGTGATTCCGCTGTGTGCAGCGTTTGCCGCACAAGACTCTGGAAGTGCCCGACAGGCGCTGAAGCGATTGTATAAGGCTGGAGATCTGGCACGAGATGAGGAGTCCGACGTCATCACCGAAGCGCATGTGAGACAGGCAGACGAGATTGTTGAGCGCGATAAAGTGCGCGACGAATTAACCCGCCTGCCAACACAGAGTAAACTGACTCTCTACTCCCTGTTACTGTTGGAGCGGGAGGATGAAACGCCGTCCAAGCGTAACCGAATTTATGAGCGGTATGTAATGGCTGCAAAGCGTATCGATGCGGATGTACGGACTGACAGAACGATTCATGACCGGTTGTCACAGTTGACGCTGAAAGGATTCCTGGACGTAGATGAACAGAATAAGGGCCCCAAAGGGGGCTCATACTATGAGTACGAATTTTCGATTCGCGCGGATTTGGCACAGGAAGTACTTCAAGAGGACGAGCGGTTAGCGGAGTTGTTTGCTACAGACGAGACATCGACGACGTTAGACTCGTTCTGATTCT
>NZ_JAAOHT010000135.1:0-3671 GCF_011440255.1 Haloarcula sp. JP-Z28
TGACTAGCTGCCGACACTGCTCAACGAAGTCGAGGAGATCGACTTCCATAGCCAGAATTGATTTCCTCGGCTTCGTCCTTCTAACCCGTGATAACCGCCGATTAGATCGCTATTCAACGCGGCAGATCCAACCACGTTCTACCACTCACTCGACCGGTATGCGATGTACATCTGGCGGGCGTTGCTGCGCGTTTCAGCGCAGCAACTCCCGCAATCAGGCCACGTTGCCTTGGACAGCACATTCATCGAGCGGCAGCAGGCTTCTCAACACTACCTCCAACGCTGTGGCCGGCGCGTAAAAACGATCAAAGCGACGACGCTGACCGATACAGAGTCGTTAGCAGTGCTGGACGTACATTGCTGTATCGAGCGTGAACACGACACGAAGGCTGGACCGCGGGTCGTCCACCGGAACGCGGACGACCTGCGGCCTGTCGCCGCCGACAATGGGTTCCAAGACTGGAACAGGGAATACCAAGTTGCTGCGCTCAATGTCCAGTATCTCGTTCACTACCGCGGATCTTCGATGATGGCAACCGCCAATAACGCACTCATCCGAGCAAAGGGCTACACGCAACGCTGGATGGCTGAAACAACGTGCTCCTCGGTCAAGCGAACGCAGGCCGCTGCCCTGCGTTCGCGGTTCTGGTACCGACAGTTCCGTGAAATCGTTCTTCTCTTCGCTCTCAACAACACCAAGAAACTCGCTAGAACGCTCTAATCGTCTTTCTGTCTTGCAGTTTCAATAGAGCACACTAGACGACTCCTATGACCAGCGCGTGCGCAAAGTGAGTCTTTGCACCTCACGGCGACGCTCTAATTGAGACAGCGATACCTCTATCTTTTTGTCGACCTGCGTACGTTTCTAATATGGGTTGCGGTAACTCTTGGATCTATTATCCGTTGTGACAGACCGCAACCCCGCGCCAGGGCCTGCTTTTACGCAGGTACATGATGGCGCAAGTACGTGATTGTGACTGCCGAGCGATTGATATGTACGCCTTTGGACATTTAGGATCGACGCGTGCTAATTGACAGCAGGTGGAAACGGCGGGCTATATCGGGATGTAGGAATCCATCGGCTTCAAGTCGGCTCGGCGTACACGTCATAGCGGCGTTCTGATTGCGGATTCACGGTAGATGAGAATCACTTGTCGCGCAACGACTTCCAGTGCATGAACTGTGGATTGGAAGCGAATTCAGATCACAACGCGGTAAAGAATATCCGTATACGGTATGCCCGTTGAGGCCAACAGTCGTCTTGGCGGACTGGCGACAGTCAACTTGTCCTGAAGTCTGAAACGTTGAAACCGAACGCCGGATTTACCGGCTACCTCGATGGGTTCAATCCCGAGTTCACGGACGAGCCCTACCCTCTACGAGTGAAGTCGTCAGACTGAGCAAAGTAGGGTGGGGTAGTTGAGTTAGTACCCGAGGTAGATAGCTAACGATTTGAGGATTAAGTACCCACCTATGACGATGCTACCGAATACGATTAGTCCGTTTCGAACCAAATCCAGAGGAACAAGTCCCGAATCCTCACTAACACTAATTTTTCCGGCAGGAGCGCTACCAACCTGTAGTGAGACATTTCCGGGTTTATTTGCAGTATACTGGAGACTCATATTTATAGTCGAATTCTTAGGAATCGTCTTATTTTGAGTGTAGATTACCTCCCCATTGGCAGCTACTGGAACCACTACGTCCTGATTTATTCTCCTTCTGCTCTCGATGGAGGCATTAACGGTAACAGTATCACCAAGCTGTATTTGCGTTTGATTTATTTTGGCAACAACTACCGAGACACCAGTTGCCTCTATTGCCGTGCTGGCCGGTATTTCAGTTGGTTCAGTCGTGGCTCCTGTTGTTGTGGCAGTAATCGTCTCTTGTATTGCTTCATCTGTACCTGGTGTGTTTGAGCTGTTCGAGTCGTTACTACTCTCATTACTCACAGCCCGTGTCTCGGTAGCGGTTTGAGCTGACCTCTCATCAGCTAACGAGGACTCATTAATAAATACCTTTTCAGATCTATTATCAGCTACTAGTACATTAGTATGTAGCTCCCCCTCTGAGTCAGTGGCACTCACTTGTACTTGGGTTCGGCCACCGGCCAAGGCAATAATCTCACCAATATCAACCCGCTCTCGCACGGTACCGCTATAGATTAACTGGAGGTCAACTATATCATTGGTAGTGAGATTGATTGTTTCAACACTTACACGCGTGATCTCGCCCTGAATTACTGCGGCTTGGAGGCTTAGGTTGCCATTTGTTATTTGGGTCTGATTGCGGTAGATAGTTATTTTCGGCTCAATCTGTCTGTTGTAGGTAATCGTAGCTGACTCTGAGGCGCTATTGCCGTCGCGATCTGTTGCAGTGACACTAATGTTGTTCTTTCCCTCATCTAAGCTGATGTTTCTGCTTATCTTAGTTGATAATAGGCTCGGGTCTGGTTCTGGATTGCTCTCTGTAATTGGCCGAAATCCTGTCCCATCAGGCCGTTCTACCGTCACCGTCTGGAGTTGGACATTGTCGGTGACTGACACCTGCATCTCAACCTGCTGGTTGAATGTTCTGTTCGGCACTGTCAGGCTTATTTTCGGGTTTTCGCTATCAGAGACAGAGATTGTGAATTCATGGCGTCTAACGTTCCCCATCTCATCTGTGTATCGGGCTAGCAGTTCGTTCTCGCCACTGCCAAGAAACAGCTGTTGGTTGAACCTATTGCCAGGATTGTTGATTCTATAGGTTCTAACAGACTGACCGCTTGATGCGTTAGAGCTATGTTGATATGTCCGACGGATGCTTACAGTGTTAACCCCGGTAGTATCTGATATATTCCCAGATAAGTTCACATAGGCATTCTCTACGGTTACGTTGCTTGGCGAGGATCTACCACTATATCTCTGAACTGGACTTGTATACTCTATAACTGGTGGTATACTATCTTGTACGATTGTATAATTGAATGTGGTGACCCTATCTGAACTAACGATTATTTCCACATTTTGCTCTCCGTCTCCGGTATCGGGAGTGGTTGTCTTTGAGAAGGTATTGGATTTTGGCTCATACGTTTTGACAACATCTCCATCTATTCGAATCTCGACAACAGTAATCATTGAGTCCGCAGCTGCGTTGATATTGATTGTCACCTCATCAGTAGTTTTGATTGTTTCTCCCTCCGATATCTCTCCACTTGCTGTTGAAACAGTGACCACCGGCTCAGCAGTTGCTGTTCCCGCCACTGTTGTGGACAACAGAACTATAATGATAAAAATTCTCATTATATGTCGTAGAGCAACTTTCTGCATATATCATGAACTCCGTATGCAATCATAGCCGTTTGATACTATTAATCAGTTTGCGTGTACGCTTAATGCATCGGTCAGTTCGGAACCCACTGCCAGTAGTTGACCAGTGCTCCTATGTAGGGAAGCCGCGCCGTTGACTGCGCGGAGACTGCTACCTGTCGCATTCTCAGCAAATGTCAACACCGAGTCTAGTCCATGACGAAGATATGCAGTAACTCGACTTCGAAATGCCATCAGTCGATCACATTGACAGCCGCGTAACCCCGTTTGATGGCGGTGAACCAAACCGAACTAGCTGTGGAGCATCTTCGAACCGTTGGTGAGCATGATTTTCGGGATGGACCGTCGCTGTCGGCGGCG
>NZ_JAAOHT010000136.1:0-3328 GCF_011440255.1 Haloarcula sp. JP-Z28
TCATCGGCCTGTGCCGCGATTTCGATGCGGACGACCCGGAGGAACAGGACGGGTGGGTCGCCCATCGAATCGACCGGCAGGAAGGCCGGTCGGCGTTCAAACCGTACACCGGACTGCGCGACAGAGAATCGTACGAAGAGGTGGTCGGGACAGTCCGGTACCTGATGAGCCACGCGACGTTTGAGAGCGGTACCTCACGGGACTGTGTTCGGTGGTTCGGGGAACTGGCGACGGCGAACTTCCAACCGGATGAGGCGCTGTCTGAAGGCTCCTACGACGTGATAGACAGAGTGGTCCGTGAGGTAGTGAACGACGGGGTAGAGGAAGACGACGGTGACGGCTGCGGGGTCGAGGACGAAGATGAGTGCGGGCACTGCGGCTCGCGGTCGTGGTCGCCCATCTGGGATGCCGGGGGAGCGCTGTGCGACCCGGGCTGGTGTGACCGTATCGGTCGGGAGAGAGAGAGGCGGCTGACAGCGGCGTTCGAGTGGGCGATAGGGGAGCGCCGACCCCCGCCGGGGATGAAGAGTCCGAAGACCGAGGAGCAGGCGCACGAGGCGCTGGAGGCGCTACTGTGACCAGTCTGAGGGTGGCCCCCATTGGAGGGGGTCGGACGGGTGGCTCAGGATATGTTAAAATATGTAGAGCATGGTGGGCCAGCAGATGTGTTCTAACTATGTCAACATATGCAGAGCCGACGGAGGCGGTTCTGTGACGGTGAGACAGGTTCTGTCGGTGATGTACGTGCTGTGGGTCTCGACCGCGCTGGTGGCCGCTGTGGGACCGACTGGGGGCTGTCTGTGATGCTGCTGCCGATGACCTCGCGAAAGCGGGCGAGGCCCCACGGTGTGGGACTGCCCGGATGGGCCGGTGTACTAGCACCGAACCCGCACCGCCACGAGACCATGACGGCAAACGATGATACCCCAGACTCGGGGCATGACAGTATCGATTTCAGGACCGACCAGAAGCGACTGCAGGCGATGTCGGACGAAGAACTGGCGGAGGTGTTGGAAGAACAGAAGCAGGCGGCGAGAGAGGCCGCCAGCGCTGTCGACAGCGCGTTGCTGAACGAACACGTCCCACTGACCGGCGAGATGGTCGAAGCGCTCTGGGACGCTGGTGCGGCTGTCGAGACGATTGCTCGTGTGCTGGCGCTGCGGGTTCCGCCAGCCCATCGCATCGAGGACGACGAAGACAGTTCGTAGCCCATGCGGACCCTGTCCGCATAGTGTACCGTTGTACCCCCTTCGGGGGGTACAACTGTACAACGGTCGGAGGAGTGTATATATAAGACGCGCGATAGGCGTCTTAGACTCTCTAAAGCGAGGTTTCGGCGTTTGAGGTTGTGTTGCACGGTGTCCGAGGGTGAATGTGGAGTATTAGGCTCTCTACTGCTGGATATGGGCGTTTCCGCTGATGGGGTGTCAGCCGGGTGTTCACGGGGCTGACACCGTAGAGTACAGAAAGAGGTAGAGACTCTGAAAACCTTTAAATCAGGCGTATACGATAGTCTTGGCACATGGCGAAAAAGAACATCAGTGCGAGGGTTCCGCCTCGGGTTGCTGACAGTATAGACCGATATGCCGAAGAGTGGGGAATGAACCGTACAGACGCTCTAACGGTGATTCTGGAAACGGTAGTTGATGGTCTGCCAGAACCCGGACAAATGGAGGGTGCCGGTGAATCGAACCCGATGAAGTACGCGTATACGCTGGAGTTGAGTCCTGAGAACGCGGAATACATCGAAGAATCTGATTCAGAGCCAGCGGGAGCGCTCAATCGGCTTGCCGACGTGTATCGAAGTTAGATTTTGGTGTCTGTCTGGTCAGTAGAGAGGCTGACTGAAGCGTATACGCTGATTGGTGGGTGGTAGAAAGGCTGTGCGTAGGAACTAAGACCCCGGAGATACCAGTAGGTGAGTAAGTGAACGACAGCCCGGGAGAAAACCCGGGCGACGGACGACCTCGGCGGGGCAACCCTACCAAAGACCGCCCGCCGAGATTGCGTGTGGGAACGCTCGTCCTCGCCCATACCTTCTCCCGCCGACCGCTTCAGCGTTTCGGCGTTGGACGAGTCGGCCGATGTTCGACTGTCTCTCAGCAGAGCGCTCGTCGAGGACGGCCGCCGTCTCGGTCGGCGGCGCGGTCGACGTCGACGTGCGGCTGCACGTCGTCGCCGGTCGCCTCCTGGTCGCCGTCGACGGCGAGGAGATCTAGAGTTCTTCGAGCGTCTCAGACGCACCCCAAATTCCTCCCATCGGTCCGTAGCGGTCTTCTCCCGGTGGAACAGCCGCCGGGAGGGAGCGAGTCGGTCGAGCGAGCGGAGCGAGCGAGCGCCGTCTTCGCGAGCGCCGTGGGACCGGCGCGAGCGACGAGCGACCGTACAGAGGGAGGACCGACCGGGACGACCGAACTCGTCTGCGGTGGCGGTCGCCGCTGCGGAGCGGTGGGCTGTGGGCGGTCGGCGGGGCGGTACCGGAGCCTGCACTATGCGGCTGCAATGATGAGGCCCTGTGAAACCGGGAGTCTCAGGCTGTCTACTCCGATTCAGGGGGGGTCGGCGTGAGTTCCCAAGAGTGGGGCGGAATCGTAGAGGACTGGACGCACCTAGCTAGCGACGGGAGCGACGGCGGCGCGAACGGGGTCGAGGACGAGACCGCCGCCGAGCCGGGCCGGTGGCAGGAGGAGATGGAGTACTCGGTGTTCGCAGACTCCTCGATGACGCTGCCGGGGCAGGGAGAGAAGGGGCCGAACTGCCAGATATGGAAACCGGCGGAGTTCTGCGACGAGTGCGCCGAAATCGGCTACGCACAGAACCACTGTGGTCGGCGGAGTTGCCCCCACTGTGTCGGCATCTGGACGGAAGAGCGTTCTATCGGCAGTACGAAGCGTCTGTCGGCCGCTCGGCACGTCGAAGAGCCGGGTATCGACCGGCGGATGATTCACGGAGTCATGTCACCGCCAGAAGGCGAGATACGGACGCTTCAGCAGGTGTACGACGGGTTCCAGACGGCGTACCGACTGGCTGAAGAGAAAGGAGTCCGGGGAGGGATGGCGATATTCCACGGATACAGGGTCAAGAAGGACGTTCAGAGCGATTTCGAGCAGGAGGACCCGGACATGGGTATCTGGAGGTGGCTGATGGACGAGAGGCCGGAGAACTGGCGAGAACTGACGTACTGGAGCCCACACTACCATATCATCGGCCTGTGCCGCGATTTCGATGCGGACGACCCGGAGGAACAGGACGGGTGGGTCGCCCATCGAATCGACCGGCAGGAAGGCCGGTCGGCGTTCAAACCGTACACCGGACTGCGCGACAGAGA
>NZ_JAAOHT010000137.1:0-3197 GCF_011440255.1 Haloarcula sp. JP-Z28
TCCCGTAGGACCGATTCGTCTCGGAAGATAGTGGAGTCAGGAGAGAACGGTTCGAGTCCCATCGTATACCCGATAGATACAATCTATGTGAAATAAAACCACCGCTTCATGGGACTCATTTGTTTCATGAGATGCCCCCACTGCTTCATGAGACATATGCGTCGGTTTTCATATGAGTTGGGACGTTTTGCACTAACCCCCTCCCCCCAGATTTCACGAGAGTATCGTTAGAGAGGAGGGGAAGAGAGGGCAAAATGAAACTTTGAATGAGAAGAAGATTTAACACAGATGGATTAGAACAGGATCCGTAATACATTAGGTCCAGTTTAATTCTCTAGCGAGGTCCCAGCAAGAAACGTCAGACATTATTTCTTCCCTCCCCTACAGCAACTCTCATGAAATATGGGGGGAGGGGGAGAGATCAACCTGCATGAGTAAGGAGACATCAACTTCTCATGGATTGTCGCTAACAAACGACATCCATCGCTAGTAGCCTATATCCATAGGAATCTACGGTCGCGTTGCTCTTCATTTGATTCACTGAGAGACCATCAATCCCTCTCCACTCACTGTCTGGACTCCGTGCTTTCTCTGAGTTACTACACAATTGATGACCTGCTCTGTTCATACTACACCCCACATTTCATGAGTTAGGAGCTGCGCTGCTATTCTTGAACTCTCGTGAAATGTGGGGGGTGGGGAACAAAATTCCGGTTAACTGGTCCATATTAACTCTCGTGAAAACCGGGGGGTCCCACTTCTCCACGACCGATACAGCAAGACAGGCACTATCAGAGTTGAATTACGCCGCCTGTGTAGGTGTTTGCGTTGGAAGTCTCATCTGGAGGCTCTCATGAAAAGGGACAGATTAAACATAACATCGCAGCTGAAATTATTCAGGTCAGCTATCCTGTACCACATGAGATATCTGTTTATCTAACTGAACTCAGGCCTCCTGTTTGTTCTAATACATCATGTTGGCGATTGAGCTATTGCCCACAATGTTCGGTTTGCGCAGCCCTCGCAGCCGGAGGCTCCACACGATGTCCAACCCACCAGACGACGCATTGCTGACCGAACTCGCAACCTACCAGAACCGAAAGCTCCTGCTCTGGCAACTTGCAGCAGACGGACGCTCGTTCTGTAGTATCCAGTTTATCGCTCGGGAGCGCGACCTGCAGGGCGCGCCCGTCGATGAACAAGTCCAAGCCTTCGTCGACGATATGCTCTCGGATGGAGAGGTCCGGCCAGAGTACGACGCGATGGCGGACTGGGAAGCCCTGGAAGCGAACCACGGCGACACCGCCGACCAGTACCTCTAGACCAGACTCCGCCGCAGGGCGATTTTGTGCCGCCTCGGTGGCTGGAGGCTTTCCAGTATGTTGCCGACAGCCGAACCATCGTTTGACCCGATCTTCGTCGATGAACCGCCGCTCAGTCCAAACTACGAAGGAGCCATCATCAGCAAAGTCGGCTTACCGTTCTACGCCGACGTCACTCGCCCCGATGAAGTACCCGCTGACGAGCACGAGCGAACCATCGACCTTGCGGAACGTATCTTACGCGCCAGCGGCGTCCGAACTGGCTTCGGGCACCACGAGGAAGTCCGAACCTCGATGGAGTCGTGGGCTCCCGATGCCGACGAGGAATGCGACGCTGACCCCGGTTACTGGCGGTCGTCAGTTCTCTTGATGTCGCCCCAAGAGATGAACTTCGGACAGCTGGACGGCGAACCCGAGGAGAGGCACGAGAAAGGCAAGACCGTGCTTGCGTGGGCCAGAGAGTGTATCGACACCGATGTCCTTCAGGAGATCGAGCGGTCCCAAGCCGAGGACATCAAGCAAGCGTGGCGCGACGCCGCAGAAGCCGAACTGACCCAGCGCGAAATCGAGCAGTTCGCCGAGGACCCGCCAGACAAACTCGATGGGTGGACGAAACTTGACGCCAACCACGACGCTGTCAAGGTCGCATATATCGCTGACAACCACGGGACGCCATCGGTCGCGGCCGTCTTTGAGGGTGCTGACAGCGAGTTGGAGGCGCTTGAGTTCACGCTGGCGGCGTGGCAAGAGAACGACGGCAATCCTCGTCAGGCAAGGCCAAATCGGTACTGCGTCACCACTGACGGAGACGGGGCCTACGCCCGTCTTCGATCACATTTGCTGACCTTCGAGGTCGAACCGATAGAGTGACTTGAAGTGTAGGTCATTCCTGCGCTGAGTATGGTCTCATCCCAGGTTCACCACACCGTGTTTCGAGTGTAAATACTACTGTAGTCTGGTGGTTTTTCACCGGAAGCGGTGGTGTGTATGCACGCGTGAGCAGTAGTGGTTTGATGATGGCAGTGCTGGATCAAATATGTTGTTCAGTGTCAATTAACGGATTGTACCTTGGCGGGGTCGGTTTTCGGTAGCTTCAGTGCTCGGTGGACGTGTTCAACTACCTTTCTGGCGTGGCTAACTCCCACCAAGCACCCGCTTGAACAGGGTAAACGTGAGCAGCGTGAACAGGAGTCCATTGAGCATCCCCTGACTCGCCGCGAGGAGCTTCGCTCCCCACCCGATAGGACCGATTCCGCCGTAGCCGATGGTAGAAAAGGAAATGTATGAGTAGTAGATGCCATTTCCTATTACTGCCAGCTGGTCCTCGGCATTCCAGACAACGCCTGCCCCAGTCTCCAAGGGGCCTCCGAAGACATACAAGATACCGTATACGAGTGGAAGAAGAAACGTAAGCGCAGCAATCCGCGGGAGTCGATTCCCGTAGCCACAAGTAAACTGCATCACACGGTTCAGGACGACACTAGCCCCCTTCTTTGCCTTCGTCGTTGCGTCCAGCGAGTATTCGTCTCTGATGAGACTGAGATTTTTTCGCCGGTTGTAGTGGAACCGCTTGTATTCGAACTCGCGACTCGCGGGCGTATCGCCGACGTCGTTGGCACTCGTCATTGCTTTCCGGTAGGTCTCTTCAATCACCTCGGGAGTCATTTCCACGCTGAAATCGCCAGTCGCGTTGTTCCCGCTGAACTCGTGTAGAACCCAGTCGTTCCGCTCTAAGTACGAGTGGTGATCCGAGAAGTCGAAATGGTCGAAGTCAGTACGGCAGAACCGAAACTGATCAAGCAGTTCACCGGACCCGTTCTCGCTTCCCAACTGGACGTTTCCGACCGTGGCCTCGGTGAAGTCGAATGGAATATT
>NZ_JAAOHT010000138.1:0-3132 GCF_011440255.1 Haloarcula sp. JP-Z28
TTTTAGCTAACTGAACGACGTTGCTTGTGAAGCGGGAGATCTTAGACATGAATCATCGGCGGTTTCCCGCTTCATCTTCCTAGTTCTGACGGTCGAAGCCGACGCCGTCCAGTGATTCACCAGAGCCGGTTGAATCCAATCGTCAATCGTATCGCCTTCGTCGTCCTCGTAATTCTGAACGGTTTCATATTCCTCTTCAAACAAGGAATGTAACTCAGAGAGTGATTCTCTGGCTTTTTCATCACAGTTCCATTCAGGCCGTCGTCGCAGTTCTTCTTGAAGATACCTCTCGTTGAAGAGATAAGAATTCGTATATGGTTCTTGACCGCTCATACGCGGTTATCATAATGAGGGTAAATAAAATCGATTGATAGAGGTCAGTTATCTGTGAATTCAACGATGGTTACAACCTACTTGGGGAATTCATTTTTCCCGTCTCCCACGCAGGGCCCTCTGGAGAAGTCACCGGAAAGGTTCACGTAGTCATACCCTCATGTTACTCCATCTTGAGAGGTTTTCGATAGTTAATAATTAGTAGTTAGGGATACAGCCATTTGAGGCTCCTGATTCACTAGTCCTGATTATCGCGCTAATATTGGCCAGTCTCATGAGGGGAGTGCCGCTAGTTGGCTTATAGCTTATTAGCAGATCGATTGGCACTCCGAAGTGAGCCTCGACGCACTGGCGCTTAACCACTGAAGAGACTCAGGGTATTGCTGACTTGGTCTCCGAGGAACCAAGGGCTGAAACACGCTTATTTTGCTTTACTCTATCCTCATATCTCAAGATGGCCTTCCCAACTAGTCCATCTACTCCCAGTCCCAGTCTAGCGAAGTCTGCAGTTCTTGGTGCTGGGTCAGGAAGTCCGCTCGATACTCTGCAGGCATTTTTTCGAGAGCCCATACATCCAGTTTCTCAGCCATGAACAACTCGGGGAACGACTCAATCTGCCGAATACCCTCAGACTGGATGGCTCCCGACAACAGGTCCATTTCCCAGTGTTCTTCGGTCAAAGCGACTGTCTGTAACGCTTCATTCAATGAGCGCTGTGTCCGCTCAACCGGGCTCGATTTCCGGCCTCCCTCTGCTGAGGGGCCGTACACGACCCACTCGACACCATCCGTTAACATCCCATATGGCGAGACAAATCCCTCGATACCCAGATATTCCTTTATTTCCTCACGCCCACGCTCGGCGTTATTCAGCGCTTTCACCTCACCGATGTACGGAATCCCAGTGCTTGTGAGCCTCAAATCTGGCCACCGTTTGCGATGTACGCCGACACTTCGAGGTTCAAGCTGATAGGTTAGCTCGACTGCCTCTAACAGTGGCTCAACGAGATTATAACGAGTGTACGCCTCTGGTTTATACTCCAACTCAACTTCGTTGAGTGTGGCCTTGCCGAAAAGGAGCTTCTTGAATTCAGCATCGGATACATCCGAATCTAATTGCCCGAGAAACTCGTCGAGAGTACGGTGGACCCTCCTTGCTGCCGCGGCAGTGTCGACGGCCATATACCATGCATTTGGGTACGGTCGTGATTTAGTTTTCCTCAACAGATGAATAGGAAAATTTTGTTTCAAGCCTTCGACAGTGCCTGCCGCTCATTTTTTTTTTTCAACAACCCCATCGGAAACAATTTCCCCAGACTTCTCCAGGAGCTCTCGGCCCATCGCTGCGGATGTCGCCAGCCGATACCGCTTCTCGTCCCGCTTGACGACCCCAAGAGCCGGATGAGATAACAACACCAGCGAGTCCTCGATTGCCGCTGCATCGGGCACACCGTCGTCGAGCATCCCGACGAGGATGTGATGAATCTCAGTCGGTGTGTGCCACCCGCCGCCCCGTTCCAGCGCGTCAAGTACGGCCACCAGCTGCTCGGCAGCCGTAAGTCGAGCCCCGATTATATCGTCGATGTCGTCAAGACGGTCGTCCTGAAACGCACCCGGCTCGAACAACACTGGCGCGATAGCCTCTGGCGTTAGCCCGTAATGGTCCGATCGTTCGACCAGCGCCGCCAGCCGTTCGGCGTCCAGTAACACTAATCCGTCCCGGTTGGCGTCGTCAATCGCGGCCGGCCGGAAGCCTGGAGCGACCACGACCGCGTGCTCGGCCCCACATGCGTCCCGATGACCGCGAATTCGGGAAGCATCTGGCGACTGTAATGACCCGCTGCCACGGGCTTTGACCTCGATAATCGCGTGCACCGGCGCGATCACCTGGACATCGGTGTCATCACCACCCTCAATCCACTGCGAATCGAATCCCAACCGTGAGAACGCCTTCGCAACCAACTGCTCGAAGGTGTCCGGGTCCGAGCCGTTCCGACTCGCATCAACGAGCCGGGAACCAAGCGCTATCTCGGCGTTCTCGCTGTCCGTCCCATTGTCATCCTCCTCATCGACAATATGGACCTTCGATCCCGATTCAGTGAGTTCGCTAATCGCCGTCTCGACGGAGTCGTACGTCTCGTGTACGTCCCGAATGCGACTATCGGCGACGCGGGTGAAGCCCTGTGGCCGGTAATTCTCATCGTACCCGACGAGTTTATTGAACGGCTCAATATCGACCTCAATCTCCTCGAAATCCGTAAAGAAAGTCAGATACTGCCATGCGTTGTCGATATCCCACGGGTTCCCCTCCACGTCGTACAGGTGCTCCGCGAGCTCGAAATCGTCGAGTGTATTCAGGACCCGCGCCTGAGCGATGAAGCCGCCGTCGCGGTACACAAGCGCGATATCGCCCTGGGAGACGTTTTGCCACTTGTCTTCGACGGAAGTCCCCCACAACCGAATCGGCTCGTTATCACTCGCTCTGGCGGTAAAATTCTCTTCTAAAAATGCGGCGAGCTCCTCGGGTTGATATCCCTCCTGGACCGACCGACGATAATCCTCGTAGGCGTCCTCACGCCCAGCTGTGAAAATCACGATGCCGACCATTTTCTAGCGGTGAACACCTATCAGTAGAATAAAGCCGTCGGTCGGGTACTAGGCTACAGGAAGGACCTATTCACCTATGGAAACGCTGCTGTCTACACAAACCACCGTTTTCGACAAAATAGTTTCGCCGTACTGTGGTCTGCTGTTCTCCCAGCTGGCAGGCGGCGGATATCTTCAGGCGGTGCGGTCGCGG
>NZ_JAAOHT010000139.1:0-3101 GCF_011440255.1 Haloarcula sp. JP-Z28
ATAAAAGCCGCTTCGACGCGAATCGACACGCGGGGTCGCCGTCTTACGCTTCGTAGCCGGCGTAGTCCATCAGCTGTTTGAAGATGTCGGTGTCCATCGCCTCCTTGTAGACGACACCAGTGATCATCCCACCGGGGTACGCGGTCCCGTTCATCGCGTGACTGACCTTGTGACAGTGTGCGAGGTAGATGCCGGGATCAGCGTCGGCTTCGAACTCAATCGTGTGCCGACCGGCGGGCGGGATGCTGGTGATATCCTGGTCGTGGCGGGCGGCTTCCGGAATCTTCCCGCCGTCCTTGTGGGTCACCTGGAAGCGGTGGTTGTGGATGTGCATCGGGTGATCCATGTACCCGTTGTTGCACATGTGGATGCGCACCGTATCACCTTGCTCGACGATGATCGGCGAGCCATCTTCCGGGTGGAGCGTCCGGGGTGCCGACTTGCCGTTGACCGTGAACGTGTCAGGGCGGCGGTTGCGAACGTCGTAGTTGGCGTCCATGCCGGCCATCTGCTGGTTCAGCCGGGAGTCCCACTCCTTCAGCGTCATGAAGTACTCCTTGTCGGCCGGCTCGTACCCCTTCGGGTCGACGCGGAAGATACCGTACATCCCCATGTCAATATGGCGATGGGTCTGGTAGTGGCAGTGGTAGAGATGGGTGCCCGTCACGTTCGCGGGGATCGTGTAGGTGTGTTTCTCGCCGGGGTCGATGCGGATGCCCGTGGTCGTCGGGACGCCGTCGTCTTCCCACTGCTTCTGGACGGCGTGGAAGTGGACCGTATGCGGGCGCATGCCGTCCGTGTTGTCGAACGTGACCTCCATGTCCTCGCCCTCCGTCGTCCGGAGAATCGGACCGGGGACGCTCGGTTCGCCGTCGTCGGCCTTGAACGCCCACACCTTTGGCAGTTCGACCGGGCCGCCCATCGATTTGCCGGGATGGGCCTCGTGCTTGGCGGGAACGGAGGACAGCGTCACTTCGCCACCCTGCTCGTCAACGTTGACGATCTCCGGGGGAGACGTGGTCGGGAGGTCCCCCTCGGATTGTGCTGGGGTCGTACTGGCGTCGACTGACTCTTCGGTTGGAACCTCACCCGGCGCGGTACAGCCCGCAAGCGCCACCGTGCCACCGAGGCCGGAGGCTTTCACGAAGTCACGACGGGAGATGCCCGATCCGGGTGCGCCGATCTGGTCTTCCATAAGCAACTGGGGCTAAGACACCACAGTATAAACCCCCAAAGCCAGTTCTCAGGCCGGCAGAACCGTTCTCAGTTACTGGGAACCGGGGCACGGTTACAGATAAGTCCCCCATATATTGCGTGCTGTGTGGCGGAAACGTCGGCTGTATCGGGCGGTAAGCGCTCCGAAGTCGGTTACATTAAACGTCTTGGGCGGGCAGTTTCGGGCAAGGATGGTCCGGGACCCCTTCGCTGACGAGGAGACGCCGGAGTTACAGGCGGTCCTCGACGCACTCGACGATGAGGACTGTCGCGCCATTGTCAGCGTACTGGAGGAACCGTTGACGGCGAGCGAGATATCCGACCGGAGCGGCGTACCGCTATCGACGACCTACCGAAAGCTCGAACTACTGACGGAATCCTCGTTGCTGTACGAGGGCGTTGAGGTCCGGTCGGACGGCCAACACGCCAGCCGATACGCGATTGATTTCGAGGAGGTCGTCATCAGTCTCGACGAGGAACTGTCGCTCACCGTCGACATCTCACACCGCGCTCGGACGCCGGACCAACGACTCGAAAACCTCTGGTCTGAGGTGCGAAAGGAGACATAACCATGGTACACATCCCAAGTTCACAGGTCGGCATCGTCGTCTCGAAGACACTGATTCTCATTCTTGGCGGACTGATAACGTACTACTCGTATCAGGCGTACAGCCGGACGAAAAGCCCCCAGCACAAGTGGCTCACATACGGGTTTGGGGTAGTGACCCTCGGTGCGTTTGCCGGCGGCGCTCTGGATATCGTTGTCGGCAGGTTTCTCGGGCAGGAACTGCTTCCCGTGAGCGTATTTACGTCGAGTTCGCTGACGGCCATCGGCCTGGGCATCATCCTGTACTCGCTGTACGTTCGGTAGCGAGTCCGTAGCGCACCCGCGCGGCAGACTTTTGATCTCTTACGTCTCGATTTTTTCGAGCGGGCAACGTCCGTGTCGCGTCGTGACAGTGGTATTCTCACCGACTGGAAACGCTACGGACGGTATATTTAGCAGGACGTGTCAATCAGAGTCATGCTTGGAGCGAACGCAGTGTTGTTAATCGGGATGAAAACAGTCACGCTGTTCTGTGGCGTGATACTGACAACGTTGACTTACCGCGCGTACCGCCGTACTCAGGCACCGGCGATGCGAGCGCTCTGTCTCGGAATCGGGTTCGTCACACTGGGCGCAATACTCGGCGGCAGCCTGCACCAGCTTGTCGGGCTGCCGGTGGCACAGAGCGTCACTGTTGAGGAACTGTTTACCGCTGCTGGGTTCTTTATTCTGACCTACTCGCTGTATACGGACCAGCCGACCACGCCAACTTGAGTCACGAGTCCTCGGCGAACGTGTGTTCACGACCGGTCAGCAGTGTTGGCAGCGATTGTGGGCTATGCGCAACGAGGACAGCGACGAGGTTGCCCGCGAACAGCAGCGTCCCGAAAAACGCGAAAATCCCGGCGACCAGCGCCGTGCCGTCCGGTGTCGCAAACCACTGATTGCTCGCGAGGAGGGCGTACGCAATAGTCACTGCAACACCATCTACCGCCGCGATGCGGTGGTCGTACAGGTCATCGACCATCGGAACGTCTTCGAAGCCGAGGCGGTCGCTGTACCGGTGGACCCAGATGATGAACGGGACGACGTGATACAGCGTCCCGAAGACGACAAAGCCGATGCCGCCGACGAGTAGCGCTGTCGACGGCTGACCGAGCAGCCCGGTGTACGAGAGCGGGTCGTTCCACCACGCGACCACCGTCAGCCCTGTCCAGAGAAACAGCGACAGCGCCGCGACGCTATAGCGGGTCAGCATCGGCGACCACTCGACACGCGCACCGACGAGCTGTCGCGCCAGAAGCACCGCCACCGCGCCGAGACCAGCAGCGACGAGAAC